>JAOAQX010000034.1 GCA_025210805.1 Flavobacteriales bacterium | reverse complement strand
GTTTTTTTGAAGTCGTTGAATTCTTTCTGTTTTAACTTCTTCAGTTTTGATGTTGTTGTTTTTAGTTTCCATATTGTTTTTGTTTTTAATTCGAGACAAATATAGAAACGGTCATTTATTGAATTGATGAACCTGGGTTAATTTCGGTTTTATTCCGAGTAATATTTTTTGATTATTCCATTTTCCACAAAAAAGTGGAAAATTTTACCAAAAGCACATTTGTTAAGGGTTACTTTAGTTGTATGTATATAATATTGCTGTATAGATTTTTTAGACGTGTTTAAGCAATGAAAAATCATATTGACAGTAAATTACATCAAGAGAAAAGGTAAGTTATTAATGGTAAAACTATGATAAATCATTTGTTTTATTTACAGAGTTAAAAACGCATCAATTTACTTTTTCTCTTTTGTTCAATTTTATCTAAAAATGATCAAAAACTTCAAAGAAATACATTTAGGAACACATATAAAAAAAGTTACTGAGCTCCAAGAATTTGATTTAGGTCGAGCATGTGAATTGTTCAAATGCGATAAAATAACAATTTATGAGATGTTTGAGAGTGAGGCTTTAGAAACCGATATAGTTTTAAAGTGGTGTAAGTTATTAGAGTATAATTTCTTTATGTTGTATCATACTCATTTGCAGTTGTATAAACCCTCGGCTTCTACAGCGAAAATGCCTAAATCAAAAAACGGAGAACGCGATGAAGAAAGTTCGTATGTTTTTAGAAAAAACCTTTATAGTCCAGAAATCATTGATTGGATACTTCATAAATGGGTCTCTGGAGAACTAAGTCCTAAAGAAATTATGGAAAAGTATAAGATACCAAAAACAACTTTGTATCGCTGGAAAAGAAAAATAAAAAATACTGTATTATGAATTGTGTCAACTACAAAACACTTTATCTAGATTTTCTAAAAGACGATTCTATTAAAATTCCCACAGAACAGAGAAACCAGCTTTTAAACATGATTTCTAGAGAACCATCAGAAGAGATAACTTATAGAAAGATGATTCAACTTAATGGTATGATTAAAAAAATAATCTCACCTGAATCTAATAACCAAAGGACACAGCGTTTAAAAAGCTATAGTGAAGATTATATAAAACACATTTTGGCGTATCAGAAAGAAAATAATCTTTCAAATCTGAGTGTAGCATTGGAGTTTAATATAAGTAGAAATACCATTTCCAAGTGGAAAAAAAGATTTTTATAAAGCTGGATTGGGGCTATATAGTATAGAATTAAAGCTCTATTTCTTGACTTCTATTTGATTAAGGAGTCAAAACAAAAAAACAAAGAAACAAAGAAACAAAGAAACAAAAAAACAAAAAAATGATTAACAAAGTATTTCTTTCTTGTGTAATGTTATTAAATGCACAAGTGATATATAGCCAAGTTGGAATAGGTACAACCACTCCTGATGGCTCCTCAATATTAGATTTAAGCTCAACAAATAAGGGCTTTTTACCTCCTAGATTAAGTTTTACGGAGCTTATTGCAATTCAGAACCCTGCGGAAGGTCTAGTAGTTTATTGTAATGATTGTTGTACCAGTGAGGGGGCAATTTCTTTTTATAATGGAAGTGATTGGGAGGCATTAAAATATGATGGATGTATTTTTATTGATTTAGATAACGACGGAATTCCAAATGATATAGATCAAGACATCGATGGAGATGGTATTTTAAATTCCAATGATAACGTAACGGTAAGTCTCCCCTCAAATCCAGGTTTTGAAATTCTTGCCAATGGAGCCAGTTTTCCTAATGCGTCGCCTGGTTGGACTCATGTGAACCATGCAAATGTACCTTATTGGTCAACAACAAACACTCAGGGAAAAATAGAATTGGCAGTAGCTGGTTTTGCAAACACACAGCCTTACGAAGGAAGCTATTTTGCAGAATTAAATGCCGATGAAAATGCGTCTTTGTACCAAGATGTTTCAGTCGTTGAGAATTATACCGTGAATTGGTCCATTGCTCATAAAGGTCGGGTAGAAGACATCACTGGTGCAGCACGAACAGATGCTATGATTATCAAAATAGGACCAATAGGAAATCTCATTGCCGTTGATACCGTTTATACCCATTCTTCAGCATGGCAAGTATATTCAGGATCATATCATGTTCCTGCGGGAATTACTACGGTAAGATTTGAGTTTCAAGCCTATATTAGTTCCCATCCATCTTTCGGAAATTTTATTGATGCTTTTGCATTAGAACTAGAAGCCAAAGATATTGATGGTGATGGTCTTGAGAACAGTATGGATCTTGATTCTGACAATGATGGAATACCTGATAATGTGGAGTTTCAAACTTCTTCTAATTATATTGCCCCAGGTACACAGACAGATGCCCAAGGAAAACTCCAAGCTTATGGAAATAATGGATTAACAAATCCTGCTGATACGGATGGGGATAATCTTTTTGATTTCTTAGATGCCGATTCTGATAATGATGGACTTATTGATCAACAAGAGTCAGGTTTTACATTTACCAATTCTGATTTAGATAATGATGGATTACATGATAATGCTGATGCGACTCCAAATTCAGCGTATCAAGATGCAAATGGAAAAGCAGTTAACAACTCTGGAATCATTGTTTTACCAGATGCTAATAATGGAACGGATAATGAGGATTATAGAGAATAAGACTATGCTACCAATATAAAATATTACTAGCACATGAATGTGAGTATAAAACAAAACATACAGATTCTATATGTTTACAAGTGCTATATAAAACCATTTTTTAGTTAAAATAATTAGAAACTAAAGATAGTCATCTCCATTTTTCTTAACTGAAAAATGGAGATTTTTTTCATTTTGATTACTGTTCCTAATGTCATTTTTGAACTGTTAATGAAGTCTCACCATCGGTCCAAATTTATTTCTTTAAAGCTCTTATGATGTCGTCAAAATCTTGGAATGTCTGAATTGTATAATTCATGAGTATAATCCTATTCATGTCTAAAAAAAGTTCTAACTTTCCCTCGATAAGGTTTTGAAATAGGAATTTTATTTTGCTCTACAAAAATATGAGTGCTGGAAATTGTGGTTACAAAATTTTTGTTTACCAAAAAACTTTGATGAACTCTTATAAGTTGAGTACAAGTGATTTCTTTTTGAATTTCTTTTAGCTTTTTTCTAAGCGTAATTTTATTTCCGTTCTGCTGATGAATAATTAAGTAATTACCATCACTTTTGATAAAAAGAACAGATCTGATATCGAGTTGGTGTTTTTTCTTTCCTTCAGCTATAGTGTAAATAGATTTTTCTGTTTTTTGCTTTAATACGAGCTGAATATTAGAAATAAGTGATTTTCTATTAATAGGTTTTGTTAGATAGATATCGGCTTCAGAATTAAGTATTCCGTCAATCGTTTCTTGGTCATTAAATGCCGTTAGAAAAATAATCTTGGCAGAATAGTATATTTTTTTTAACTCCTTCTCTAACCAAAGTCCCGTTTTTTCACCACTTAACCTTATATCCAATAAGATTAGATCTACTTGCTCATTTTTGCAAAAATTATAAGCGTCTTCTGCATTATCAATGCTATCTACCACATGGTAATGATTATTTTTCAAAAGTCCCTCTAAGCTAATTGAGATGAATGGATCATCCTCTACTATTAAAATTGAATTCGTCATGCGATTATCAGTTGTTTAAAAATAATTTTAGTTGTGTATCCGTTTTCAAAACTTGTACTTTGCTCTGCTTTAAGCTTTTTAACCAATAGCATCATTAGCTGGCTTCCGAATTGGTCTGATTTGCTGTTGCTTTGGTCGAACTTTGTTCCGTTATCTTGATACTCAAAAATCCACACCTTATTTTGTTGATAAAAATCTATTTTTACAGTTATAGACTCTTCTTCTTTTGGATTGCAGTATTTGGAAGAGTTGGTAATTAATTCATTGAGTAATATCCCTAAGATGATTCCTGTTTCAATGGGTATATTGAATTTCTCTGGAGTATTGAGTTTATACTCCAAATTAATAATTAACGAATCTTTAAAATTCTCCAAAAGTTTAGTATAGTATTGTTTTAAATCTATTGATGAAATATTGTCTGAAGTATAGAGTAATTGATGAATTAATGATAATGCATTGATTTTATTTTCAAAGCTATAAAAATCAAAAACCCCTTCTTTAATATACTCTAGATAAGCAATTGAGGAAATGATTTCTAAATTGTTTTTCACCCTATGATTCACTTCTTTGAGAAGTATTTGAGAGGTTTCTAAAGCTTGTTTTATTTGTAAGTTTTTTTGACGTATTTTTTGTCTTAACAGCTCTTGCCAAATCAAGGCAAAGACAAGCCCACTTCCTAGTATAATTAATAAAGTATTGAATAGTTGTAGTTTCTTTTTGATTTTTTCTTCTCGTAAAAGTAACTCCTCTTTTTCAGATAAAGTTTTAAGACTCCATTCTACATCTATTTTTTCTGTAGACCTCAAAAGATTAATTTTTTTGATAAATTCATTAGAATTCTCTCTGGTAATCGATAAATACTGATTAATTAAAGAAGTATCGTTAGTTGCTTTATATAAATTATTTAAAAATTCTATTTTTTTGATTTCTCTTTCTGTAGATTTAGGAAGATTCTTATTTGAAGATTCTTCATCGACAATTCTTAAATATTTTTGAGCCTCTTCAAATTTACCTAGCTCAAATGCTAAGCTTGAAATAGAGGTATAACTTAGAATGCCGATACTCTGTTTCTTAGTTTCAAGTCCATTCTTTAAAGCTTTTTGATAATTTTTGAACATTTCTAATTTAATGTTCTTCTTGTTTTTGGAAATGGATAATAGATTATTCTTTACAATATTTTTAAAATAATAAAAATATTTACTTCTTTCTTTCTTCGATTCTTTCTCTACCTCATTTAATAAATTTAGTGATTGGGAAAAATGTTTTTTAGCAAGTTGAAAATTTGATAATTCTCTGTAAGCTAAAGCAATATTATTGTGAAAGCTACTTTTGGATACTTTGCCTCTTGTGCCGTATTTTATTATATACTGCCAGTGAATGATTGCTAGTTCATATTTTCCAAGATGAAAATAGATATTTCCGAGCTGTTCGTCTATATAATTATTTGGAATATCAATGTCATTAAATTTATGCAGTATTTCAAGGAGTTTTTTATGTCTATTATTAGCTCGATATTTTTGTACTATACGGTCTATCATATAGTTTGTATGAATACATGGTTGATTTTTGTTTGAATATATAATCTTTTCGTAATCAATCGATAATTGATTATTCCTTTTTGTTTGATCTAAATAAGCACTTAGTATAAAATACAAATGAAATTTCCTTTTGTAATCAGATGAATCACACTTATAGATTGCCTCTTGAATATTCGCTATTTGACCATCAATACTATCTGTATAAGGTATATTCATTAGATAATGGTCTTCTTCACTTAGAAAGGAATGATCTAGTTTAGAGAAAGCATAACAAGTTTCAAAGTCAGAATTGTTGGCAAAAAGCAAAGGAATATTAATTAAAAATATGATGGATAGAAGATCTATTTTTCCCTTAAATAAATTGCCAGTAAGTAGCTTCATTTGTGCGATTTTATAACAAAGTTAATATATAAAAATTAAATTATTGTGATTGTATGATTGTTTTTGAATTATTTATTAACAATAATTTAAACAAGTTGATAATGTTAGTTTTCATGTGTAATCTGCTGTTGTTTTGGTATTTAGTTTTTTGAAGATTGAAGGTGTCAATGATTTTATGATTTTCCCTTCACTGTTTTTGTGTTTAGATTCCATGCTTTATATTCTTTTTATTTCTAAACGATTTCTGTTTAAGAATTTATAAAACACTATTGAGCTTAAACTATTGAGTCCACTCAATAAAATTACATTTTCACTGGCTTATGAAATAGAATGTGCGGTTCCGATATTACTTCCTTTCACTTAAGCTTTGAAAGAAGCAGTTATTCCTAGATTTAGAATTGTGAGTCCTGAAGACCAGTTTCCATTCATGTTGTTAAGAAGTTAACTATTCTCAAAATCTGCTTGAATTACCCAAGAGCCTGACAGGGTAACGAAGTGATAATTTGAGTGCTAAATACTATTTTTCCCTATTTGAACAATTCTATTGATGCATTTAGTTTACAATAAGGCTTATATAAGTTTTAGAATTGGATTGTTGCTTTGTCCTGTTAGTTTCATTTTACTGAAAATCCTACATGGTTTATTGATATCCAATGTTCTATGGATGTTTCTGGTTTCAATTCCCACTTGAGAGTATACTTGAGAAATCATCAGACATAATAATCTAAGTAGTAATTTGTAATGCATAATGTGATTTTTTTTTAGAACAATTTAAACGAACTTAGGTATTGTGGTGAAAATAATGAGTTTTCACTGTCAATGCTTTGATAAAACAACAATGGTTACGAATATAAATATAGGCAAGGTTTAGCTGTTTGTTTTTGTGAAATTTGGGAAAAATTGCTGATTTTTTGGGAAAAAAAATCAAAAGATGATGCTCTTACTCATGCTTTTCTTGCAAAATTTACTCATTGGCATAACCTGAACATACAAAAAAACAATTCTAAATTGAATGAAGATAGTAAGTAAGTTGTAATTAACAGAGAGAATAGGAGGATTATATAAATCAGTTTGTTAATCAACCTGTCTACGTCTTATCCTACTCAAAGCTTGAGGAGTAATACCGATATAAGAAGCGAGGTATTTTTGGGGAATTTCCAAAATGAGTTTTGGGTGTTCTTTGAAGATTTGATTATAGCGTTCTTCAGCCGAAAGAGTCAAGAAGTCATTTTCTCGTTTGGACTTATGGATAAAGAGTTCTTCGGAAACAATTCTTCCTATAAGATTACCAATTTTTGTTTGCTGATAGATTTCTTGTAAATCATCATACTTAATGGTGAGTGTTTTACAATCTACCAAACACTCAATAGAACATTCGCTTGGGTTTTGTAGTAGAAAAGAAGTATAGGAACTTGTGATTTCATTACTAAAAGCAAAATCAAAAGTGCTATCTCTATCTGGGAGTTCCACAAAGAGCCGTACGACACCTTCTTGAAGAAAATACAAACATTTTTCAGTATCGCCTTGTTGGGTGATTATTTCGTTTGTTGTAAAAGATTTTTCGATTAGAAAAGGCTCAATAATTGCCCAATCTTCTGGACTAATTGGATGATATTTTTCTATAAAATCTCTAAAAATATTTTTCATGCTTTAGGATTATTGAATTTCCTTTTTTTTTCTTTTTAGCGATAAAGGATTTTTCTTTACAGCTTGTAAAATACTGGTGTTAAGTTCGAATCCTACAATGAAAATAATGGAATTAAAATAGAGCCAAAGCAGAATGATAATGAGTGTCCCGATAGAGCCATAGAGTTTATTGTATTGAGAAAAATTATCTACATAATAACTAAATCCAAGAGAAGTGAGAATGATAAAAAACGTAGCTACAACACTTCCTGGCGAAAACAAGCTAAGTTTGTCAGATTTTGTGGGCCCTAGATAATAAAGAATGGATATGGAAAAATAAATTACGATCATCAAAATTAACCATCGAGCATTAAGGAACACATCCGCCATATTTTGGTTAAACAAATTCTTTTCTATAAAAAAGTCAATAACACCTTGTGTGAAAATAATGATTAGAATAGCAACTATGAGAATAAAGACTATCAATATTGTGAGAACAAGAGAAACCCATCTTTGAGCAATGATCGATCTAGATTCCTCAATATGAATATTGGCATTAAAGGATTCTATAAGTGAATTAACTCCATTGGTAGAGAAATAAAGCGCCATTATAAAACCAATGGATAGTAGACCTCCTTGTTTATTATTTACAATATCGTTAATGGTAGTTTGTGCTGCATCAAAGGTGGTGGGAGGAAATATTTTTTGAAGCAAGAAAAAAAGTTCATGCTGAAACCCATCTATTGGAATAAAAGGAATGAGGGTAAACAAGAAAATAATTCCCGGGAAAAGTGCCAAAAAAAGATTAAAAGCAATAGAGGAAGCACGCGTAGTTATGCTTCCTTTTACTAGGCTTTCAATAAAAAAAATAGCTACATCATAAACACTTTTACCTCTAAAACCTGGTATAACCAATATTTTAGTGAAGGAAATGAGTCTATAAAATGTTTTTAAAAACTTTCTTTTCAAATCTTTTTTATTCTATCACTTTTAGACTAAGGTCTAGATTATAAACGGAATGCGTTAAAGCTCCCATAGAAACATAATCAACACCACAAAGTGCGTATTCTCTCAAGGTTTTTTCGTTAATTCCTCCAGAAGATTCTGTTTCAAACTTCCCATCGATACGTTTTACGGCTTCACGGGTGTCTGCAAAACTAAAATTATCTAACATAATTCGGTTTACTTTACCATGAGAAAGCACTTCATCAAGTTCTTTGAGGTCTCTTACTTCAATTTCGATTTTTAAATCAAGATCATTTTCGCTAAGATATTGGTGTGTTTTATCAATGGCTTTGGCAATTCCACCAGCAAAATCAATATGATTATCCTTGAGCATGATTAAATCATACAATCCAAAACGATGATTTTCTCCACCTCCAATTTTTACAGCCCATTTTTCTAGAAGTCTAATTCCAGGAGTCGTTTTTCTAGTATCGAGGATTTTTGTAGGTAAATCTTCAATCAACTTTGCAAAACTTTGTGTTTTTGTAGCAATAGCACTCATCCTTTGCATACAATTAAGAACAAGGCGTTCTGCTTGTAATAGTTTGATTCTATTTCCTTTTATTGTAAAAGCAATATCACCATATTTTACAGGTGTTCCATCTTTGATGAGTACCTTGATTTCAGCATTAGGATCTGTTTTTTTGAAAATAATTTCAGCAAGTTCTATTCCTGCAAGAATCCCTTCTTCTTTAACCAATAACTTCATGTTTCCCTCAGCATCAAGTGGAATACAAGCCAATGAGGAATGATCGCCTTCCTTTACATCTTCAGCAAATGCAATATCAATAAAATCATGCAGTTCTGCTAATCTATTTTTGTCGATATACATATTTCTTTCTTTTGGATAGATTTATTCACCTGTATTTTGAGCAGAAGAAGTAACGGTAATTTTTTCGATATCTCTATCAAACAAATACAATCCTCCTTTGTCTTCACCAATCAAGTTCAGTTTATCAAGAATAGTTCTTGCAAGAGCTTCTTCTTCTAATTGCTCTGTTACAAACCAATGAAGGAAATTATGGGTGTTGTAGTCTCTGTTATCAAGGCAAATAGCCACTAATTCGTTAATTAACTCGGTAACTTTTATTTCGTGAGACAAGAGCGTTTCGCATACTTCATGTAGGTTGTTAAATTCAGATTGTGGTTTATCAAGTGCGGTGATAATCGCTTTTCCACCTCTTTCGTTAATATATTTCACAAATTTCAGCATGTGCATTCTTTCTTCGTCCGAATGTGCGTAGAAAAAATTGGCAGTTCCTTCTAAGCCTTGGCTTTCAGCCCAAATTGCCATAGAAAGATATAATTGAGAAGACTCCGCTTCGTATCGTATTTGTTCGTTTAATGCTTTTAAAATTGCAGGTTTCAACATGGTTGTAAATTTTTAATCAAAGATAAGATATTTGTTGATTATGAGATTTGAGATTCGATAATTTATAATGAGTCTTTGGATTTCCAGAATCCAGAATTGGAAATTTTTCATGAAAAGAAGATTACTTTAATCCACTTCGTTAATATTACTCTATATCAAATGTCAGTAAGTAACTGCAAAATTCATTGAAAACGTCATTTTCTCTGTAATCTGATGCATTAGTCATTCCAAATGAATTTGCAGTATAAGAATCTAATAAACCTAATCTTGTAAGTTTCGCTAAAGAAAATTTTATTTCATTCGGCTTAAAGTGAATGTTTTCCTTTTCGAAATGTTTTACATTTATAAAATCGTAAGTACTTGGGTCTTGAATTTTTGTTTCATTAATTTTTGTTCTAATATTCCTGATAATTTTGATGATTCTGATATCCCTAATAGTAAGGTGTCTAATAATTTCAATATAATCTTCGGGCTCAAATGTTAAGTCGACCCTCGTATCTAAATTTGACTTTAGAACACGTGCATAGATTTTAATAAACTCATCATCTTTTGACGATTTACTTCTATCAAGTAACTCCGAAAATAACTCTAAGAATTCTATTGAATTAATATACTTCTTATTTATATATTGTTTCTCAATTAATTTAAATTCCTCTTCAACACAAGAGATAAAAATATCGATACGTTGAGATTTATATTTGCTCCAAGGTTCTACAGTAAGTGCATCAATATATTCACCAATGATTGGAATAGAATTTTTAATAAGTAATCTAAGAGGTATACTTTCGCTATAAGCTTTTGATGCCAACAAAAAATTTTGCTTCATTATGTCCATAATAAAATTTTTAGAATACTCTGATATGTAAAATGATATAATAACACTTATAAAAGAGTATATAAAGTGATTTGTAATTTATGAATTCCTATTTTTTCTTGTGACTTAAAAGTTGATGTATAGATATTTATTAAATTTTGAGAACACACGAATTACCTTTCAGCAAAGTTCAAGTAAATCGTTGATTTATCCAAATGAAAACACTATCAAAACGCTAAGAATGTTATGCTTCAACAAAAAAATACACTCCAAAAAGTGTACTTTTCTTTGATTCGTTTCTTTTGGGTATGCAAAAAGTATTTTTGATAATTTCTATAAAATAATTCAATAGGTAATGATCTATGAAAAGGTATGGATATGTTTTTTTTGAAAAATGATAAGTATTTGACCTTTAGTTTCAATACTTTTGCAAAAAAAAATAGAGAATCACATGTGGTTTAAAAAAGGTATTCTGATTACCCTACTTTTTGCTAGTTTTCAGTCTTATGGGCAGTTAAATGTGTTTGTTGATGGGCAAATTGGTTTGGGATTCCAATCTAAATTAATGATTGATAATAAGGAGCTTGGAGCTTCTGTTTTAAGTGGTAGGCTAGGAGCTGGTATCGATATTCCAATAAAAGAAAAAATTGGAATCGAAACAGGTATTTATGCTATGCATTCAAGGAAAACTTATGAATTTGAAGGGTATCGTATGAATATTCAGAAGTTAAAACTACAAATTCCACTTTTGGTAAGGTATCAACTACAAGAGCGTATCAAAATAGGAGCTGGGTTTTCTGTTCAAAATGAAAGAGATTTTGAGGACATGAATATCGATCAAGGTGATATATTTCGGTTAAATGCAATGATACAAGGAGTATATCAATTGAATGAAAAGTGGCATTTGATGGCTCTTGGGCAGTTTGCTCTAGAAGAAACGGCAGATGTTTATGCACTTGCAGCACCAAAGAACTACCTCCAATTTGGAGTACGTTTTATGATTATAAATCCTAAAAAAGAGGTAAAAAATGAAAAATAAATGGCTATTACTATTGTTGGTCCCAATTTTTTGGGCGTGTACAGAGGTTGAAGATGAATTTGAATCCAATATCCCATCTTTTAACTCACTAGAACCAAAGACCATTAATACTGATTTACCAGTAGTGAATCTTTATCTTGATAACAAGGAATTCTCTAATATGATGAAGAATTACGAGTCTGAAATAGAGATTGAAGGAACATTCGAAATGTTTAAAAATGGTGAGAAAATTATTGAATTAGATGAAGTTGAGGTAGAAATTAAAGGAGCATCTAGTTCTGCTTTACCCATGAAATCTTTAGGAATTAAGTTCGATAAAAAGTATAAAAATGCTTCAAAGGACTACAATTTATTAAATCCTAAAAATATACTGCCACATCATTCCTTAGAAAAAATAAAATCTATTAGACTAAGAAATTCAGGAAACGATTTTGTAGAAACAATGATAAAGGATTTATCATTAACTAAATTGGCTATTGATCTTGATTTGAATATAGATTTGATGTATGGTGAGCCTGTTATCGCTTTTGTAAATGAAGAATTTTATGGAGTGTTAAATTTAAGAACAGAAAGTAACAAGCATGGAATCGCAGGTCTCTTTGGAGCAGATAAAGATGATGTTACCCTAGTAAAAATGGCAGATGCTACAGCAATATTGAAAGATGGTGAAGAGTCTGTTTTAGAAAATTTAAAGACAGCAGTAACATCCAAAGATGTAGCTTACTTAAAAGAACATGTTGATATAGATAATTTTATAGACTATATGCTCTTTGAATCCTTTGTTGGAAATGTAGATTGGCCATCAAACAATGTTAGATTCTTTTCTATAGATGGGAGCAAAATTCGTTTTTTCTTATATGATTTAGATTTTTCTTTAAAAGATGATTTAAAAGATGATCATGAACATTTTATAGACGATGAATATGAAAATTTAGTGAGCGATTTATTTTTTGTATTAGAAGAGAATGCGGAGTTTAAATCAAAATTCACAAAAAGGAAAGAGGAATTTAAAAATAATCCTAAACTGAAGGTTGAGAACTATCTAAGTATTGTGAATGAGTTGGTTGAAGAAATAAAGCCATGGATGCCATATCAGATTGATAAATATCAACATCCTGAAACTTATGGCGAATGGTTGCTAAATATTGAAGAATTAAAACTGAATTACAAAGATCGTTATGAAGGTCTTTTTAGGGATTAATTCCACTCGATGTATTATAAGCCATTCTTTTTTGAATGGCTTTTTTTTGTTTTAAATTGGGATATACAAAAAAAAGAAAATAGCTTTGTGAGTAAGCTTTTCAGATAGACGATTTATTTGAAAAATGGGTAAACTAAAATAATATTATGAACACAATAGTTTTTTTTGAAAACAGTCAATATAGAACACAATTAAAACCTTTCACTTTTACACGTCCTTTGTCTCATATTAGAGTAGGGATTCTTACCATTGCGGAAAAATGGCAAAAAAGAACAAACTTCGAAATCAAATACCTCAATCATTCTAGTTTACAAGAAAAGTTTGGAGAATTTGAAAATAATAATGAAGAAGTAATCTTTGTGAATTCAAGTGTCTGTCCTTCTAGTGATTTAATTGATTTAATGAAGCGCACAACGATCAATCAAGCATATTTTTGGCAAGAAGATCTTCTGTTTTATAAAGGAAATCTAGAAGATTTTAAAGACAAAAACTGGGAAAAGCATGATCTTATGGTTGAACCTGTAATGTTGCGTTTTCATTTTGATATTTTTTCAAAAAATGGTGTAGAAATTCAAAGAGATTTTGATTTACTTACCCAAGGAAGAAATTCTCAAGCTATTTCTCCAACAAATACCTGTATTGCCCCAGAAAATATCTTTTTGGAGGAAGGAGCAAAAGTAGAATGTGCAGTGCTTAACGCAAGTTCTGGTCCTATATATATCGGGAAAAATGCCGAAATTATGGAAGGATCGGTAGTTAGAGGTGCTTTAGCAATGGGAGAAAATGCCGTGCTTAAACTTTCAACAAAAATTTATGGAGCAACCACGGTAGGGCCTTTTGCCAAGGTTGGGGGAGAAGTGAATAATTCAGTCATTTTTGGTTATTCCAATAAAGGACACGATGGCTTTTTAGGAAACTCTGTTTTGGGTGAATGGTGTAACTTAGGAGCAGATACAAATAATTCCAATCTAAAAAATAACTATTCTCAAGTTAGGGTATGGAATTATCAGGCAGAAGAATATCAAGATTCTGGTCTTCAGTTTTGTGGACTCATTATGGGTGATCATTCAAAATGTGGAATTAATACGATGTTTAACACAGGAACAGTAGTTGGCGTTTCTGCAAACGTATTTGGTGGTGGTTTTCCACCCAAATTTATTCCCTCTTTTACTTGGGGCGGAGCAGATGGTTTTGTAGAATACCGATTAGACAAAGCTCTTGAAGTTGCACAAAGAGTAATGGAGAGAAGAAAAGTAGATTTGAATGAGGCAGATAGAAAACTATTGGAAAATATTCTTTTAGAAACCAAAAAGTATCGATAATGGAAGATTATGTGCTCGCACGTGTAATTCACATTTTAGCCGTCGTAATTTGGATTGGTGGCGTATTTATGGTGACGGTCATATTATTGCCCGCAATCAATAAAATGAAAGAAGGAAGTAAAAAACTAGAAACCTTCGAAATGATTGAGGGTAGATTTGCTTTTTTTGCCAAAATAACCACTATTCTCACTGCTATTTCAGGTTTTTATATGGTGCATATTCTTGATGCTTGGAATCGCTTTTTAGACCCCACATATTGGTGGATGCACGCTATGGTTTTCGTTTGGTTGATATTCAGTTTTATCTTATTCATAGCAGAGCCTTTTATAGTTGCCAAAAAGCTTAAAGAACTTACCGAAAAATATCCAGAAAAAACTTTTGTTATCATGCAAAGAGTTCACTGGATTCTTCTTAGCATAAGTATGATAACTATTTTTGGAGCAACGGCAGGAAGCCATGGGTGGTTTCTGTTTTGAAAACCCTACTAAATGCGACAAAAAAATAGGTTTTGTGGGCGTTTAGCATCGAGATATATTGATTACTTGAAAATTTGTCATTAATTTAGTATTGGCAAGTTAAATGCCAACATAACTAAATTATAAAATCTTATGAAGACAAAAAGAAACCTAATTACATTAATGATATTGAGCGTTTTTTCTTTAGGAATGGTATCATGCGGAGCTGATTCTACAAAGAAAGAAACGAAAACCGAAAAGACTGAAAAGACTCCTGAAAGCCATGATCACGGACATGATCATGGGCATGATCATGGGCATGATCATGGAGATCACGGTCACGCTCATTAATTAATCAAGAGTATTTTTACAAAAAAAAATCCTAAAGCTTCGGCTTTAGGATTTTTTTGTGGAATAGATAAACGGTTTCTGTTTTCAAAAAATCTTTTACCGTGTCTTTATTTTATGGGAAAACTGAGTAGTTTTTTTATTTCTGTGCTTTTTTATAAAACCAAAGCAATACAGGGATATTAAATAACATCGGTAGCCAAGCTGCCAAAAAAGCATTCATTTCGTAAGCATTGGCATAAGTGAGTACAAATCTATTTACTAATAGATAAAGCATTACAATGAATAATCCAATAGAAATATTGAACCCAATTCCACCTCTCACTTTTTTAGAAGAAATGAAAAAAGCTAATAGTGTTAAGATAATATTGGCAAAGGAATTTGCAAAACGTGCATGGAACTCGATTTTAAAGTCTAAAGCATTCTTAGATCCTCTAGCTTCTTCTTTGGCTATTTGATCTTCTAGCTGGAAATAGTTGAGCTGAATTTTGTCATGTGTTTCCACATAGACTTCATCTGGTTTTAAGTCTAAATCTTTATAGATAAAGTCTCCTGTTTCAGTGAATTCCTTCCCATTTTCGTCAATACTTCGCCAATGATAATTTCCTAATTCCCATTTATTACTGTCAGGAATCCAAGTAATTGTTTCAGACATGAGTTTGTATTTCAACTCATTACCATCAAATATTTCTTGGCTAAATCTTTTCCCTGTATAATCGTTATTCGTAAAAGATCTGAAATATAGATAAGAACGATCATTTTGTTTAATGTGAATATCAACAAAGGTTCTTTTTTCTGTCCTCCAAATATATTTTTTTTCGAAAGCCAAGCCTTCCACTGAAGCAGCTGGAAGGAAAAAGCTCATTGAGAAAAATGCCATAATCCCTATTAGCGAAGCACCAATAATATAAGGAAACATAAGTCTTTTATAACTCACTCCACTGCTCAAAATAGGAACTATTTCAGTTCTATTTGCCATTTGAGAAGTGAAAATCATTACGGAAATAAAAGTAAAGAAAGAACTTAGAATGATTCCCCATTTTAATGAAAAATAGATATAGTACTTCACCAAGTCCCAAGTAGGAGGTTTCCTTGTCATAATTCTATCAGATCGCTCAGCGGCATCAAATACCATAGCAATGATTAGAATCATGGAAAGGGTGAAAATAAAAGTTGTTAAAAACTTTTTAAGTATGTACCAGTCAAGTATCCTCAATCTATAACCTGTTCACTAATTTTTTTACCATCATATTTTTCCATTGGTAGAAATCTCCTGCCAAAATATGTTCTCTAGCTTGCTCTACTAACCATAAATAGAATCTGATATTGTGTAAAGTTGCAATTTGTTTTCCTAATAATTCATTAGATTTAAATAAATGGCGAACATAAGCTTTTGAATAAGTTTGATCTACATAGGAATCACCATGAGGATCTAGCGGTGAGAAATCATCAGCCCATTTTGCATTTTTGATATTAATAATTCCTTCGCTGGTAAACATTTGTCCGTTTCTAGCATTTCTTGTAGGCATCACACAGTCAAACATATCAATTCCAAGGGCAATATTTTCCAAAATATTTGCAGGCGTTCCAACACCCATTAAATATCTTGGTTTCTCTTTTGGAAGAATAGCGGTAACCACTTCTGTCATTGCATACATTTCTTCGGCAGGTTCTCCAACGGATAGACCTCCAATGGCATTGGCATCTCTATCAAAGCTAGCAATAGCTTCGGCAGATTGCTTTCGCAAATCTTTATAGGTTGACCCTTGTACAATCGGCATAAATGTTTGATCATAACCATAATGACCTTCAGTACTGTCAAAACGGTCACAACATCTTTTTAACCATCTATGAGTCATTTTCATAGATCTTTTAGCATAATGATAATCACAAGGGTAAGGCGTACATTCATCAAATGCCATAATGATATCTGCACCTATTTTCCTTTGAACATCAATAGCATATTCTGGTGAGAAAAAATGTTTAGATCCATCAATATGTGATTTAAAAGTAACACCTTCTTCTTTTATTTTTCTATTAGCACCCAAAGAATACACTTGATAACCACCACTATCTGTAAGAATAGGTTTGTCCCATCCTATAAATTTGTGCAAACCTCCTGCTTTTTGTAAAACATCCAATTGAGGTCTTAAATATAAATGATAGGTGTTTCCAAGGATAATTTGCGCCTTGGTATCATTCTTTAGCTCATGCTGATGAACCCCCTTTACAGTAGCTACTGTACCTACGGGCATAAAAATAGGCGTTTGGATTTTCCCATGAGCCGTTTCTATTTCACCAGCTCTTGCTTGTGAATTGATATCTGTTTTTTCTAAGGTAAATTTCATGCAATAATTTTCCAATATTCTTAAGCTCGACAAAGATACTTTTATATCTTTGAAAGCCGAAGTTTAAAAATAAAAATACACTTTGGTTATCTACCTACTCAAAACATTAATGAGGATCTCATTTCTTCATTTCTTTTCTATTTGGTAGATAAAAATGATCAGTTAGGGGAACACAATGGAGCAATATATCGTTGATTATTTTAAAAACAACTCTATTCATTCTGTAAGTCAGGAGGAGTGGGTTATTATTGGTGTTTTTGTATTTATTCAGCTTTGGGTGATGATCTGGTATCTTTTTCTAATAAAAAAGAAGTCTTTTCAAATAATACCAAATGAAATAGTTTCACCCGAGCGTGCCGTTTCTGTAATAATTGCAGCTAAAAATGAGCTTCAGAATTTAAAAATCTTAATACCAAAATTAATGGAACAAGATTATGAGTTTTTTGAAGTGATTGTGGTAGATGATTGTTCATGGGATGGAACGAGAGATTTTTTGTTAGAGGCAAGAGAGATGTACCCGAAATTACACATTTGCCGAACGGTGGATGATGCTTATGAAGGAAATTTTATTGGAAAAAAATTAGCACTTACTATTGGGATTAAGGCAGCTAAATATGAGAAATTATTGTTTACTGACGCTGATTGTATTCCGCATTCAAATCAATGGATACGCGAATCATCTCAAGCCATGGAAACTCATAAAATGGTTTTGCAATATGGAGCCTATGAAACTAAATCCTCAATTTTAAACTGGGTTTTAAGGTGGGAAACACTAAAAACAGCCTTGCATTATGGCGTTTTTGCCCATCTGGGAAAAGCGTATATGGGAGTGGGAAGAAATCTAGCCTATCATCGAGATATTTTTTTTAAAATAAAGGGGTTTTCAAGCCATATATTTATCCGTTCAGGTGATGATGATTTATTTGTTCAAGACTATGCAAAAACGAAAAAACCGAGTATAGGTGTACAGTTTTCTGCAGGTTCTAAAACAATTTCCAAAGCTCCTAATTCATGGAAAGAATGGTTTTTCCAAAAAAGAAGACATTTTACAACCTCAGATGAGTATTCTTTTGGCTTAAAAATACAATTGGCTTTTAATGAAGGAATACATTTTCTGTTCTTTTTAAGTCCTGTATTGGCATTATTGTTACCAGCTTTTGTTGAGTTGGCATTCGTACTTTGGTTTTTTGCATATTTGATATTTATTCTCAAAATAGCAAAAGTGAGTAAATGGCTCCATGAACGATTTTATGTATTTTTCTTACCATTCGCTGGTCTTTTAGTATTTTTGTTCCGTTTTGTAGTTTTGATTTCAAACTGGATTTCAAAACCTAAAAATTGGAACGGAAAATAGCCCAAAAACACCTTTATGAAAATTATTCAAAAATACTTTCCAGGTCTCACTGCCAAGCAAATTGAGCAGTTTGAAAAACTCATGATTCTATTTCCAGAGTGGAACGCAAAAATTAACTGCGTGAGTAGGAAAGATATTCATGAAATAGAAACCAAACACATTCTTCATTCTTTGGCTATAGCCAAGATTCAATCTTTTAAAAAAGGTGCAGATGTATTAGATGTTGGTACAGGTGGTGGTTTTCCAGGGATTCCTTTGGCAATACTATTTCCACAAGTTAATTTTCATTTGGTAGATTCTATTGGTAAAAAAATCACGGTAGTAAAAGATATTGCTCAACAATTAGGACTTAAAAATGTGAGAGCAGAACAGCGAAGAGCAGAGTCAATTAAGGAACAATACGATTTCGTAGTTAGTAGAGCCGTGACTTCTATGGATAATTTTTTGCCATGGGTAAAAGGACGATTTAAGCAAAAAAACAATCACGATTTCCGAAATGGAATCCTTTATCTCAAAGGCGGAGACCTTAAAGCTGAATTGGCATTTTTGGGGAATAGACCTAAAATTTATGATATCACTGATCTTTTTGAAGAAGAGTTTTTTGAAACCAAAAAAGTGGTTTATTTAAAAATGTAAATTTCTCGATAAAAAAATCCCTATTTTCCCTTAGACTTTATCTTACTTTCGTAAAAAAAAATATCCATTCACAATGTCTAAAACATTTCTTAGTAAATATGCTTTTGCCACTTTAGTTAGTGTTTATTTGGTAATTATTGCGGGGTCTGTAGTAAGAGCTACGGGGTCTGGAATGGGTTGCCCAGATTGGCCAAAATGTTTCGGATATTACATTCCGCCTACAGAAGAAGAACAAGTCATGTGGTTTCCTGAAAAGGAGATAGAAGAAGGTCAGATTATTGTTAAGGATCAAGCACTCTGGAAATCGAAAAATGATTTTATTACCTCAGATGTTTTTCAAATTGATAATTGGGAAAAATATACAAAACACGATTATGCCATTTTTAATGTGGCACATACTTGGACAGAGTATATCAATCGACTTTTTGGTGCCGTTTCGGGTCTTTTTTGTGTTTTGCTTTTGGTTTTTTCCATTTTGGTAAAGAAAAGAAAGCTCATTTGGCTAAGTGTTGCCGTACTTTTAGGGATGGTTTTCGAGGCTTGGCTAGGAGCTACGGTAGTTTATTCCATGCTTGCACCTCATAAAATCACCATTCACATGCTTATGGCATTACTTATTGTGTGGTGGATTATTGTGTATATAGAACAGCTAAAAAAAGAACGCTTAGAGACACAAAAACAACCTGATTCTATCAAATGGGTTTCTATAGGATATTTAGCCGTTTCTATTATTCAAATACTGGTAGGAACTCAGGTAAGGCAAGCGGTAGATGGGTTAAATAAAAGTGAAATTGTTCATCCAAGATCTACATGGTTAGACCACTTACCTTTTCAGTTAGATATTCATATTTTATTAGCTTATGGTTCTATCGCAATGGGAGTTTATTTAGCATGGAGATACCATAATCATTGGAAAAAACATTCTCCTGTAATTATCTGGTCTATTGCCATGATTTTTCTAGCCTATATTTTAGGTTTAGCATTTAGGTTTTTGGATTTTCCTGCCTGGGCACAACCTGCTCATCTTTTGGTTTCTGCCATTTTGTTTGGGTTTCAAATGCTTCTTTTTCATAGAGTTTTCCAGAAAAAAGAGTTGGGGCGATTGTAGGTTATTCTCTTGCTCATTTATAGGTATGATTTAAAACGAAATTAGGTACTTGATAGTTCGTGGTGATGTTTTTTTGATTTTATTCTATATAAATTCAAGAATGTTCACCTTTTCTAAGCTTTTTATTCAACCTTTGCCTATCAAAGAAAAAACACCATGTCAACTTTAGAAAAACGCTTACAGAAAATGGGGATTTCCCAGTTGAATCCTATGCAAAAATCCATGATTGGGTTAAGAGGGCAAGAAAATAATATACGTTTGTTGTCACCTACTGGTAGTGGAAAAACTTTAGCGTTTCTATTGTCGATAATTAAAAAAATGGATCCTCAAGTTTCGGGAGTTCAGGTGCTTATTTTGGTTCCAGCAAGAGAGTTGGCTATCCAAATTCAAGAGGTTTTTACTCAACTTCAAGAAGACTATTTATCAGCAGTTTGTTATGGAGGGAACTCTAGCCAAGAAGAGAAAAAAGTATTGGATAGAAATCCAAGTTTGGTTATAGGGACACCAGGTAGGATTTTAGATCATTTGGAAAGACGAAATTTATATTTGGCAAAAACAAGAGGTTTAGTGCTTGATGAATATGACAAGTCTTTAGAATTTGGTTTTCAAAGGGAGATTAGAAAAATTTTGGGGTATATGCACCACATTCAATATCGTTTTTTGACATCGGCAACGGAGGCAGTTGAAATTCCAGAGTTTTTACCTGCCAATGATTTTGTAACTGAAAATCATTTAGAAAAACTAAAACCAAAGCTCTCTTTAAAAAAATCTTTGGTAATAGCCGAAGAGAAAATGGAGGCTTTAATTTCCATACTTTCTTATTATCCAAACAAAAAAGTAATTCTTTTTTGTAATCACCGTGAAGCAGTGGATCGTATTTCAGATTATCTGGAAAAGAAACGTATTTTTCATGGAACTTTTCATGGAGGGATGGAGCAGCAAGATCGAGAAAGAAATCTACTCAAATATCGTCATGGAAGCATACAAATACTTGTTTGTACAGATTTAGCAGCTAGAGGTTTGGATGTTCCTGCAATTGATGTAGTAGTACATTATCAAGTGCCAAGAAAAGAAGCCGATTTTACGCATAGAAATGGGCGAACGGCAAGGATGGAAAAAGAAGGAGAAGTATGGGTCTTACTTTCTGAAAAAGAATTTCAACCAGATTATGTAGAGGTAATTTCAAGTTTCTCTGTTCCAAAAGATTTGAATCTACCACCTAATCCTGTTTTAACTACACTTTTTATTAGTGGTGGAAAACGTGATAAAATTTCAAAATTTGATTTAGTAGGTACTTTTTATAAAGCAGGAAATCTAGAAAAAGAAGACCTTGGAATGGTTCAAGTTTTAAAAGAATATTCTTTGGTAACGGTGAAATCTTCTAAGGCTAAAATGCTTATTTCGAAACTCAATAATACCCGAATCAAGAAGAGAAAAGTTCGTGTTTCTTTGGCTGAGTGATTAGAGCGAGTCTATTTTTTTATCGGGATAAGAAAATCGTCTAATACTTCAATTTGTTCTTCTTCAATAAGTTTTGCTATTGTTTTATGAACTGCTTTTTGTTGGTGAATAGGGAATTCTTTTTTGAGGTCTTCAAATGCTATTGGTTGAGTGATTTTTTTGAGAACAAGTTTAGCAAAAGCTTTATAATCAAATGGTTTCTTTTTGATGCAGTTGTCGCAAACCTGACACTCGTATCCCAAAGCATTTTCACCAAAATAATCCATCATCCAAGCCATTCTACAGCCATCTGTTTCAGAAAAAAGACGCATTTTTTCAGCTTGATCAATTTTATGCTTGTTGAGCATGATCATTTTATTGGTTTCCAAAATACCTCTAAAATGCTCTTGGCGAGGATAGAGAAACTGGATGAATCCATCAAAATTATCATAGATTTTTATGAGTCCTAAATGCTCTAACTGTTTTAGGAAATACAAGGTTTTCTGCGGGATCACTCTTAGGAAATCCGAAAGGAAATCTAAGGGAAGTTGAATTCTTTCAAAATGTTGATGGGCATATTTTCTTAGGAGAAACTGATAGAGTTTTAGTAAGCTTAATTGTTGATCATCAAATTCTTCTGGGCTAAAGTGGATATTGATAAAACGAAAGGAAACAGTTTGACTTTGTTGAGAATGAAAACGGAGTATTTCCTGATTTTGAAGAATCATTAGACTTTGTTTAAGTTCGTAAACTCCAATCTTTCTTTTCTTTGTAAAATCGGCAAAATTGATAGGGAAGGAGCGATCTTGTCCTTCTCCAATAGATAGACGAAAATACTGATAAATATTTTGAGTAATTTCTTTTAGTCTCTTAGGGCTTAGTTGACTGTTTTCAATACTTTCGAACCATTTTTTTCTATTAGCAGGAATGAAGAGAATAGAAAATGCTTTTTTCCCATCCCGTCCACCACGACCTGCTTCTTGGAAAAATGCTTCACAATTTATCGGAGAATCTGTATGAATTACCCATCTTACATTCTCTTTATTTACCCCCATTCCAAAGGCATTTGTAGCTACCACGATAGGAATTTCACCAGCTTTCCATTGTTCTTGGATTTCCATTCTTTTTAAGGCTGGTAATCCAGCATGATAAGCAGCGCCAACCCATTGATGCTCTTTGAGCCATTTTACAGTCTCCTCACACTTTCTTCGACTATTACAATAAATGACACCAGAACCTTTGTTCTTTCTTATAATTCTTTTGATCTGTTCATACATATTCTCATTTGTGAGAACAAAATATGCCAGATTTTCTCTCTTAAAACTCGATTGAAATATTCTGGTATTCCTGAGCCCAATTTTTTCACTTATTTCTTCCATCACTTTTGGAGTGGCAGTAGCTGTGAGTGCTAGTCGAGGTGCTTTGGTGTTTATTTTATCAAGTGCTTCGGAAATTTTCAAGTATGCAGGTCTAAAATCATGCCCCCACTCACTTACACAATGGGCTTCATCCACTGCAATAAGGTTAAGGTTTAAGCTCCTAAACTCTTCTTGAATAGAGGGAAGTTGAAGTGCTTCTGGAGAAGTAAAAATAAATTTAATAGTTCCTTTTTGGGCTTTAAGCCAAATTTCGGTTTTTTCTTGAACAGAAAGGGTAGAGTTGATAAAACGAGCGGGGATATTTCTTTGAACCAATTCATCTACTTGATCTTTCATTAAAGAAATCAAAGGACTAATAACTAAGCAAATTCCGGGCTTTACTAAGCCTGGAATTTGATAACATAATGATTTACCACCGCCAGTAGGAAAAAGCACCAAACCATCCTGATATTCATCAATATGTTCTATTACTTCCCATTGTTGATGACGAAATTGGTCATAACCCCAGTACTGTTTGAGGATGTTTAAATATTCTGCTTTTTCAATTGGCATTGATTGATAATAAATTGCTTTCTTTCTTCAATGGTTCCAAAGGGGATTTCGACAAGTTCATATCCTCTTTTTTGGTAACCTTCTCTTAATGCTTTGTCAAGTTCTTGAGCATGTAGAACATTTTCCATTCTGTGGTCATCTTGCTCAAAAATATCTTCCCAAAATGGGAAATATAGCACTTGTTTATGATAGGGGAGATTGTTGATTTTTTCGTCCCATTCTACTGGATATTCTATTTTTTCGTAATCCAAATATACTAAAATGTCTATAAGACTTCTATCATAAAAACAAAGAGGGAATTCAGATCCTTCGTCATATTGTTTTAGGCGTGTGTTATAAAGAAAAAAACTAAATTCCAAAGGAGTGTTTCTAAAATCAATTCCAGAGTCAGCTTTTCTTTCTCTGTCTAAATGTTCTCTAAAAGTTTCTTCCATACAAGGGAATTCGCTTTTTAAAGCATTAATTACACTGGATTTCCCAGTACTTGGGCCTCCTGCTAATATGATTCTTTTGGTCATTTTTTCAGTTTGAGATTTTTATTAGAAGTTAAATCCACTTCATGATCCACTTCATGAGTTGTGATCATTCAAAAATACATAAAACTACAAACTTCACTTAACTTTAAGCAAACTTAAAGTGATAGATTATCTAAAGGTCAATATGGTTCTTGAAATGTTCTAGTGTTTCGTCTGCAAAAATCATTAAAACAAGATTAATATTGGTTTGCAAACAATATGGGTAAAGTTTTTTAGGGATTCTAAGCGTTCTTTATTCCAATCGTGGGATTTGTATATTTTCTATTGGTTTTTAGCATGTTGTTTATCGTTGCTCGTTGTTTAATTTCTTTATAGTGATATTCTCTACCAATGATTTCATTTGGGTTATAGCCATTGTATTGAGTTGTATCAATCGTTCTTTTTGTGGTAAATTTTGATGAATAAGCATGGCATTTATACTTTCAAGGTTGGATAAAACTACCAGCTGCTGTATCGTTGCAAAGTCTCTGATATTCCCTTTTTTGTTAAGATTTTCTTCTCGCCATTGTTTAGCCGTTTTTCCAAAAAGAGCAATATTTAAAACATCCGCTTCATTGGCATAAATAATAGAGGTTTGTTTGCCACTTAGTTGTTTAGGAATTAGATTTTCCTTAATGGCATCTGTATGAATTTTGTAGTTTACTTTGGCAAGTGTTCTTTGAAAACTCCATTGTAGTTTTAGTCTATCGCTTTCTTCTTCTTTAAGTCGTTGGTATTCTTTTACGAGTAATAGTTGAAACTTTGGACTAATCCACATTCCAAAATGAAAGGCAATGTCTTTATGACCATAAGTTCCACCATATCTGCCTGCTTTAGCAGTTAAACCGATTGCGTTAGTAGCTTCAATCCAGTTTTTAACGGATAAAACAAAATTATTGCTCCCTGCTTCATTTCTAATTGTACCGAATTCGGTATAATTAAAATCAGGATTGTACAATGCTTCCCATTCACCAAGGTACTCAATAGTGCTTTTTAAACTAAGCCATTTTATGATCACAACATCTTGAAGTTGGCTTTTAGCCATATCTGTTAGAGAAATAAAATCATTTTTCTTTTCAGAAAGAACAGTTATAGAAGAGCCTTCAACCTCTATTTTTTTATTTTTTTTCATAATATTTACTTCTAAATTGAGCGTATTCGCCATAATTAAAATAACCATCAATTACTGCGTTAATATCATATCACTAGCTTCTTTTTTTAATATTGATAATCTTTTACAGGTGCTTTGTAATGCACTTCAACACCCAACTCCTAACCATTTCTTCTATTCAATATTTTTTTAATTAAAGCGGATGCTTGGTGAATAAATAGAAGGGTTTTTAGCGAAATTTTCGAGATTGGTTTTTTCTATGCATTTAAGAGTTGTGAGATAATTTAACTCTATGTTATTACTTATTTCTTTTACTAAATCTTATGCTAAAACAATACGTTTTGTGTTCATATTATAAGGTTGTATTTGAGTTCGAATTTGCATTCGAACTCATTTTTCAGCTTTAATGATATCTAATAATAGGTAAAAGAATACCTAGATGATTTATTTGTTATAAACTTTTAGGGCTTCATCAAGTATTTCTGTTGCCAACTCTAAAGATTCTTTGTTAAGAACATAAGCAATTCTCACTTGTTTTTTCCCAATTTCTGGAGTGGAATAAAAACCTTGAGCTGGAGCAACCATTACAGTATGTCCTTTGTGAGAAAATTCTTCTAAAAGCCATTGAGCAAAGTCCTCGGCATCTTCCACAGGAAGTTCTGCAATACAATAAAAAGCTCCTGTAGGTTTCGCACATTTTACTCCTGTAATATTATTCAGTCCTTCCACCAATAAATCTCTTCTAGAAAGATATTCAGAGATTACTTCGTCAAAATAGCTTTGATCTGTTTGTAAGGCTGCTTCTCCAGCCACTTGCCCAAAACTTGGAGGAGATAGACGGGCTTGTGCAAATTTCATACAAGTTGCAAAAACTTCTTTATTTTGTGTAATCAAACAACCCACACGTGCCCCACACATGCTATATCTTTTGGAAGTAGAATCAATAACAATGGCATAATCTTCAATTCCCAAAGATAAAATAGAATGATGCGTTTTTCCGTCGTAGGCAAATTCTCTATATACTTCATCTGCTATGAGGAACAAATCATGCTTTTTGACAATCTCTGCCAAAAGTTCTAATTCCTCCTTTGAATAAAGATAACCCGTAGGATTTCCAGGGTTACAAATGATGATTGCCTTAGTTTTCGCAGTAATTTTCTTTTCAAATTCTTCGATGCTTGGTAAGGCAAAATTATTTTCAATAGTAGAAACAACAGGAACTACATTTACTCCAGCTGAGACCGAGAAACCATTGTAATTTGCATAAAAAGGCTCAGGAATAATTACTTCGTCACCTTCATCCATTATGGAGTTTAACGTCATTGTAATGGCTTCCGATCCTCCTGTGGTTACCATAATTTCTTCATGAGAAATGGGTAATCCACAATTGTTATAGTAATTTGCTAAGGCTTTTCGATAACTTTCATAACCTGCGGAATGACTATAAGCCACTACCTTTTCTGGGTATTCCTTAATGGCTTTTAGTGCCAATTCTGGGGTTTTGATATCTGGTTGTCCAATATTTAGGTGAATCACTTGTGTTCCACGTTTTTTTGCTTCTTCAGCAAAAGGAACTAGTTTTCTAATAGGTGATTCGGGCATTCTTTTACCCTTAGCAGAAATATTCGGCATGATTTAAGTTTTTTTTTGAGTTTGATAATCAGTTTTTTGCCCAAATATGGGCTGAAAAATTGAGCAAGTGAAATTACGATTTTCTTTCGAAGATTGATCGCCTATCAAAGAAATTTCAACATGGTGGTTCAAATCGATTTTACAACCAATATTTTAGTTTCTGAAAAAAAAATGATCAATCCAATTTCTTAGATATCTTCTTTTATTTTTGGTTCGTTAAAAAGGCAAAAGTATCAATCCCATCAGCATAATCTTCCAATGTAGGTTTTTGGGCTTCTCCTAAAGTTAGAGAACTCCATTGAGTGTCTTTAGAAACAATACATTGAACCTCTTCTGATAGATTCTTGATTTTTTGTTCCAATTCTATTTTACTTTCATAGAATTCATAATTTATTACAGAAACAGGAGTTTGTATGGCTTCATTTTCTTTAAAAAGCATAAATCCATTGTCTAAAAACGGTTCTTGATTCATCATCATTACGGCTCTATGATAATCATAATTATTTGCATATTTATTATTGTTTACCATATCTGAAAAAGGGAATACCCCTTTAATTACCGCATTGATATCAAAATCTTTTGGGAGATATAATTTTGTAATACTTCTACAACCTCGCCCGAAATATTGGCTGATATCTTTTCCTAAATTCTCCAGTTCTTCTTCTGTTTCTGAACCA
The DNA here is from genome assembly GCA_025210805.1 of Flavobacteriales bacterium. Taxonomy (NCBI): domain Bacteria; kingdom Pseudomonadati; phylum Bacteroidota; class Flavobacteriia; order Flavobacteriales; species Flavobacteriales bacterium. Next base: position 151,225 of record JAOAQX010000034.1, on the reverse strand, counting down.
TCTAGAATAGCGATACTTGTTCTGTTGCTTCTTATTATAGAAGGTTTTCCTTTAAAATAATATTCAAAATGACGAGCAGAATTATTAGATCCTGTAGCGATAGCCATGTCAAAATCTTTGATAGGTGCTTCTGTGAAAATGATTCGATCTCCAAAATCTTCTTCCAAAAAAATCAATATTTTGGATAAAAACGGAAGAATGCGATTGTTTTGAGAACTTCCTTTACCGATATACGTATTCCCAGAGAGTAATACCGTTATAAAATCATGAAACTCTACCAAGGGCAGGTTACTAGGATAAATAACTAAAACTTTTTGAGAAGTGTCATTTCGTTTGTATTGATTTGTCCAGTTCTCTAAAGTATCTTGACTAAGTAGAGGAGTGGTATTTTCTATTGCTAATTGAATCGTTGCTTTTGAAAACCAACCATTATAATGAACATGGGTATTGATGATTCTTAGGAAATCTTCATAAAAAATCTCGTTCAGTTCTTTCAGGTGCTCGTTTTGCGTTCCATTACTTTGGAATTGACCTAAAAACTGCCCCAAAAGGACAAATGCCCGAATCTCTTGTGTTGCTGTCATAGAAAAATACGTAATTTTGAGCAAAATTATAATAAAGAATTCAGTTCATGGCAATCATTATTACAGATGAGTGTATAAATTGTGGCGCCTGCGAGGTAGAATGCCCAAACAATGCTATCTACGAAGGAGGAATCGCTTGGTCTTTTTCAGAAGGGACGAATAGAAGCGGAATGTCAAAACTTTTGGATGGAAAGGAAGTAGATTCCGATAAAGAATTGGAACCTGTAGAGTATGATTATTATTATATCGTACCCGAAAAATGTACCGAGTGTATTGGTTTTCATGAAGATCCACAATGTGCGGCAGTTTGCCCAGTAGATTGTTGTGTGCCTAACGAAGACCTTGTAGAAAGTTCAGAAGAATTACAAAAGAAAAAGGATTATTTACATGCCTAGACTTTTATTTTTGCTCCTACTTTTTCTAAGTTCGGAGTTAAGTGCACAAACGAAGTATTTTCAGCAAAAAGAAAAAGAAATAGCTCGATTATCAGAAATTGTATATTCATCAAAATCTGATAATGAGAAAATGGATGCTCATAACCAAATGGTTAATGAGTTATACGAAGTTCTAAGCAATCCCAAGTCTAATAGATATTCTTTTGATAAACTAAAAAGAATTATCGTTTTACAGCCAAAGGATAAAAAAATACGTCTTTTCACTTGGGCAATTAGTCTGAACAACGGAAACTTTTTTTACGGTGGAATCTTCCACTATTATGATAAAAAACAAAGAGCTCAGGTAGTTCATGTGTTAAAGGATCGAAGTTATGAAATTGCTGATCCCGAAAAAAAGACCTTTACGCCAGATTTTTGGTACGGAAGTCTCTATTATGATATCATAGCAGAGGATTACAACGGTGTCACTTATTATACCTTGCTAGGGTGGGATGGTTACACGAAGCGTTCTTCAAAGAAAATTGCCGATGTTTTATGGTTTGATAGAAATAAACGACCCTATTTTGGAGCTCCATTATTTGTAAGTAATAAAGGAATTCAGAATCGTTTTATATTGGAGTTTAACAGCTTGTCTTCTGTAAAATTAAGCTATTATCCCAAAAAAGAAATTATCGTATTTGATCATTTAGCTCCTGTAGATGGGGAGTCTTTCCATGTAAAATCATCCTATGTACCTACTTCCGATTTTTATGGATTTACTTTCAAAAAAGGAAAATGGTCCTTAGTTAAGAATGTGGACGTTGGAGAATTAAAGTAAACTTAAATTACCACTTTAGTTATTATTCTGAAAAAAAATGCAACCTTGCAAAAAAATATTGAAATGAAAAAACACAACTATAGTGCAGGACCTTGTATCTTGCCACAAGAAGTATTCAAAAAAGCAGCAGAATCTGTTTTAGATTTTAATAATATCGGATTATCTATTTTAGAAATCTCTCACCGAAGTAAAGACTTTGTAGCAGTGATGGAAAATGCACGTTCATTAGTTTTAGAGCTTATGAATCTGGATGATAATTATACCGTATTATTTCTTCAAGGTGGAGCAAGTACACAGTTTTTGATGACTCCTTTTAATTTCTTAAAAGAAAATGGAAAAGCGGGATATTTAGATACAGGAACGTGGTCTAATAAAGCCATCAAAGAAGCTAAAATGATGGGAGATATTGTAGTGTTAGGAAGCTCAAAAGAAGAAACATATAATCATATCCCAAAAGGTTTTGAAATTCCTGAAGGTCTGGATTATGTGCATTATACATCAAATAATACCATCTTTGGAACGCAAATGAATGATTTTCCAGCAGCAAAGGGAGCTTTGAAAATTTGCGATATGTCTTCTGATATTTTTTCAAGACAAATGGATTTTGCTCAATTTGATATGATCTATGCAGGTGCTCAGAAAAACTTGGGTCCAGCAGGAGCTACTTTGGTAGTTGTAAAAAAGGAACTTTTAGGTAAATCAGATCGTCAGATTCCTACGATGTTGGATTATAACACGCATTTCAAAAAGGATTCAATGTTCAATACGCCACCAGTATTCTCTATCTATGTATCTATGCTTACACTAGAATGGCTTAAAGATAATGGAGGAATTGAGGAAATGGAGAAAATAAACAATGCAAAAGCAGCATTGTTGTATGATGAAATTGATAGAAACCCACTTTTTGAAGGTCATGCAAAAGTAGAAGATCGTTCTAAGATGAATATCACTTTTACCTTAACGGATGAATCTAAAAAGGAAAAATTTGATCAAATGTGGAATGAAGCAGGAATTAATGGTCTCAACGGTCACCGATCTGTAGGAGGTTATAGAGCATCTTGCTATAATGCATTGCCTTTATCTTCTGTTCAAGTATTGGTAGATGTGATGAAACAACTAGAAAAAGAAGCCTAAGAAATGAAAAAAATATTAGCAAACGACGGAGTTTCAGCTCAAGGAGTGATCGCTTTAGAGAAAGCAGGATACCAAGTGGTAACAGAGAATGTAGCCCAAAAAGATCTTATCAAGGCAATCAATGATGAAGGTTATGTAGGTTTATTGGTTCGATCAGCAACCAAAGTAAGAGAAGACTTAATAGATGCTTGTCCAAACTTAAAACTCATCGGAAGAGGAGGAGTAGGAATGGATAATATTGATGTAGAATATGCACGAGGGAAAGGATTACATGTAATCAATACTCCAGCTGCGAGTTCCCACTCTGTAGCAGAGCTTGTTTTTGCTCATTTGATGGGAATGGCAAGATTTGTTTATGATTCTAATAGACAAATGCCACTAGAAGGAGAAGTAAGCTTTAAGCAACTCAAGAAAAACTATTCAAAAGGAATCGAACTCAAAGGGAAAACTATGGGAATTATCGGTTTTGGACGTATAGGTCAAGCTACTGCTAAAATTGCATTGGGATTAGGAATGGATGTTTGTGTTTATAACAGAACTCCAAAAACAGCAACAATTACCTTAGATTTAGCACAAGGAAAAACAGTTGATTTCGAAATTGAAACACAACCACTAGAAAAAGTATTGATGAGTGCCGATTGTCTTTCACTTCATTTACCTGCTCAAAAAGAACCTATTATAGGAAAAGAACAGTTTGAAATGATGAAAGAAGGTGTAAATATTATCAACGCTGCCAGAGGTGGAGTAATTGATGAAGTAGCACTTATGAAAGCACTAGATGAAGGTGTTGTAGCTCATGCAGGATTAGATGTTTTTGATAATGAACCTAAACCTGATATGAAAATATTGATGCATTCAAAAATCTCATTGACCCCTCATATTGGAGGACAAACGAAGGAAGCACAAGCAAGAATAGGTGAAGAATTAGCCGAGCAGATTATCGATTTATTGGGATAAACCCACTAAAATAGTTATAAGTAAAAACTTCCAAAACAGCTTTAATGTTTTGGAAGTTTTTTTTATGTAATAAAAAATGGTTAAATTTACGCTTAGTTAAAAAACCAATTTTTCTTAACAAAGAACAATTATGAAAAGATATCTAAAATTTTTCTCCGTTTTATTATTTACCCTTTTTGCTTTTCAGTCACAAGAAGCTAAAGCTCAATCTTGTGCTACTTTATCTTTTGATTCATTAAGATTTGTTTATAACGGTATTCCAGGAAGTTATTCCTACCGAGCCTATATTTCGAATACGGGAACAGCCGTTACAGGAGCGAATGTTGTTTTGAATATTACCAATATTCTAGGTGGTGCGCTTCAAGCTCCATACAATAATACCATGACAGGGCAAACACTTTCAACAGGTTCTAATACCGTTGATTTTTTGATTACCAATAACTTAGTTAATGCTACAAACCATGCCATTGGAGGGGTTATTATCATGAGTAATGTGAATATTACCGCCACAGGAATTAGTGGATGTGTGAAAAATGCTCCAAACTACTTAGTAAGCCCGCTCACTGAATGGGGATGTACAGATCCTGCGTCAGTGAATTATGGAAGTCAGTATAAGTTAAATGATGGTTCTTGTTTGTCATCATTTTGTTCGGCATTAAATGTATTTAACGTCGTACAGATAAAACAAGATGGTGCAGGAACAACACCATATATCCAGTTTGCTATCCAGAATAATTCAAGTGTTACAATAACAAATGCAAGCTTCTCTTTTTCTATTACTACAATAAACCCTGGTGTGCCATTAGATTTATCTGCCGATGTGATTCCATCTATCCCTTCAGGATCTTTTGGAATTGTGAAAGTGCATATATTGAATAATGTCAGTAATTTAACTGGGCAGACTTTTACGATTTCTGGGAAATTTTCGTCAACCTTCCCGCAAGGTCCAGAAACATGTGATATCACAGTTCCGATGACTACCATCTCTACAGATAATATAGGATGTACAGACCCTAATGCAATGAATTATAACCAATATGCCAATGTGGATGATGGAGAATGCGTTGACCCAATAGATATTACACTAGGAGCTGTTTCGCCATACTGCCAAGGAGGATATGGATCTGTAACTTGTGCTGTAGATGGAGGAACACCACCTTATTCGTTCAATTTTAATAGTTTTGATTCAACAGCTTTACTACCTGGAAATTATACATTTTCTGTACAAGATAATACTCCAGCAAAATACGGAGGGCCATTCACAGAAATATTTCAAGTTTCTATTAGTTCAGCTCCACCATTTATTTGTAATTTAACAAGAAATGGATCTATGCTAGAAGCTACAATCAATGGAAATAATCCAAATGGATCTTATATTTGGTTGAAAGATGGTCAAACCGAAGATACTACTTCTGTAAATGAGTATCCAATAGATGGTAATGGAGTTTATAAATGTTATGTAGAGTCTGATCCAAACCCAGATTTATCAAAATGTTGGACTTATTCAAATGCTGTAAAAGTAACTGATGCTGGAATAGAAATTATTGATTATGATGCTATTCAAATTTATCCAAATCCAAATAATGGAGTGTTCATTGTAGATCTTGGAACAATAGAAGCAGAAGGAACGCTATTTGTTAGAGATATACAAGGAAAGCTTGTAGAGCAACAATCGATACTTAGTACACGAGCTTTTACTCATCAGATGGATCTTACACATTTATCAAAAGGAATGTACCTGATAGAAATCACAACAGAGAACAAAAGAATGATGTCTAAGATTGTGATTCAATAAAAAAAGAAAAAACTATACAATAAAAATACACTTCTTCGGAGGTGTATTTTTTTTAGTGTAAAATTATTTTTAGGCATGTCTAAAAAAATAATTAAATTTGCATTAAAATTTACAATATGCCATTATCTATTTCAGAAGAAAATTATTTAAAAGCTATTTATAAATGGCAAAGCAGAAGGGAGGGAGCAGTAACTACGAATCAAATTGCCGATGAGTTACAGACAAAGGCTGCTTCTGTTACAGATATGCTAAAAAAACTTTCTGATAAAGATTTATGTATCTATCAAAAATATAAAGGTGCTAATTTAACAGACAAGGGATTCATTATTGCCTCTAATATTGTTAGGAAACACCGTCTTTGGGAATTTTTTTTGGTAGAGAAACTTCAATTTGGGTGGGAGAAAGTTCATCCCATTGCAGAACAGCTTGAACATATAGATTCTGATGAATTGGTAGATCGTTTAAACAACTTTTTAGGTTCCCCAAAATGGGATCCGCATGGAAATCCGATTCCTGATAAAGAGGGTAATTTGCCAAAAAGACAAACCAAAAGATTGAGTATTTGTACGGAAGGTCAAAAATGCACACTGCTCGGTGTTAAGAGTGATACACCTTCCTTGTTAGTTTATTTAGATAAAGTAGAATTGGGATTAGGTACAGTTTTAAACATTGAAGAAATATTAGATTTCGATGGCTCATTCATTATCTCATTTAAATCTAAAACACTCACAATAAGTAAAGAAATTGCCAATTTGTTGATCGTAAAAAAATATGATGAAAATAATTAATTATCTAAAAGTATTTATCTTTATTTTTCTGTTTTTTTCTTGTGAAAGTGGTAAGAAAGAAGAAAATAAAAGCCCAGAAAATTCTAAAGTAAAAATATTGGCTACCACAAATATTATTGCGGATCTTTTGGAAAAAACTTTACCCGAAGAATTTGAAGTAGTTTCATTGATGGGAGCAGGAGTAGACCCTCATTATTACAAGGCATCACAAGGTGATTTGGTTAAAATGCAAAATGCAGACATAATTGTGTATAACGGTTTGCATCTTGAGGGGAAAATGACGGATATATTGTCAAAACTTGCCAAAAGAAAAACGGTATTAAATTTATCAAAAGGACTGAATGAAAATGACATATTGACGAGTGGTGACCATACAAAAGTTGTGGATCCTCACTTTTGGTTTAATATTCTTTTGTGGAAAAAAGCAGGAGAAAATCTATTGGTTAAAATAGGTCGTAAATATCCAAAATTGGAGAAGAAAATCACGCAAAAATCCGCACAATACTTTAAGAAACTTGAAGGATTAGATCAAACAGTAAGAGGACTGTTAGAAAGAGTGCCTAAAGAAAAAAGAATTCTTTATACAGCTCATGATGCATTTAGATATTTTGGGGAAGCTTACGAAGTTGAAGTTTTAGCATTACAAGGATTATCGACCACTACAGAATATGGGATAAAAGACATAAATGATATGGTAGAAACGATTCTAGAGAGCGATATCTCTGCCATTTTTGTGGAGTCCTCTGTTTCTCCAAAGGCTATGAAAGCGGTAGTAGAAGCTTGTACGGAAAAAGGAAAACCAATAAAGATAGGGGGAGAATTATTTTCTGATGCCTTGGGTGATAAAGGAACAGAAGGAGAAGATTATATTTCTATGATCCAACATAATATTCATACTTTTATTGAAGCTGTAAAATGAAAAAGGAGCCTATAATTGAAGTTCATGATTTGACCGTGAGCTATGATAAAAAACCCGTACTTTGGGATGTGGATTTCACGATTCCTAAAGGTGTAATTTGTGGGGTTTTGGGTCCTAATGGCTCAGGGAAATCAACATTACTGAAATCTATTATGGGGCTTTTATCTTTGGATAGTGGTTCTGTAAAACTTTTCGGAACTGATTTAAAAAATATTAGAAGAAAAGTTGCTTATGTTCCACAGAGAGAATCTGTTGATTGGGATTTTCCTGCTTCTGTTTTAGATGTTGTGCTTATGGGTTTGTATGCGCATAAGTCTATTTTTCAAAGAATTAGTAAGGCTGATAAAGATTGGGCAATGCATTGTCTTGAAAAAGTTAAAATGGAAAGTTTTGCAAGTAGACAAATTTCTCAACTTTCTGGTGGACAACAACAAAGAGTTTTTATAGCCAGAGCTTTGGCTCAAAAGCCAGAACTTTTTCTAATGGACGAGCCTTTTGCTGGAGTAGATGCAACTACAGAAAAATCGATAATGGATCTTCTAAGAAACATGAAAGAGGAAGGTAAAACAATTTTAGTTGTTCATCATGATTTACAAACGGTAAACAACTATTTCGATTGGCTGGTTTTTATGAATACAAGATTAGTTGCTTCGGGTAAAATGGAGGACGTGTTCCAAAAAGAGATTTTAGAAGAAACTTATGGAGGACAATTATCTATTTTATCTCAAGTTCTACACGTGTTAAAACAAAAAGAAATAGGACGAAAAGAGCATCACTAATGGTTATATTGATATTTATAGGAATAAGCCTTTTGGGAATAGCCTCTGGTTTGGTAGGTTCTTTTACTTTTTTACAAAAAAAAGCCCTTTTAGGCGATGCTATTGCTCATGCTGTTTTTCCAGGAGTTGCCATAGGTTTTATGTTTAGTGGTACAAAAGATCCCGTTTATCTCATTCTGGGTGCCATCGTTTTTGGGTTTTTATCCATACTCTCTATCAATGCTATTATTAAGTATTCCAAACTAAAATCAGATACGGCAATTGCTTTAGTTTTAAGTGTGTTTTTTGGTTTGGGTGTTTTGTTTTTTACTTATATTCAACATCATTATAATGCTTCGCAAACGGGACTAGATAAATTCTTGTTTGGAAAAGCTGCATCTATGCTCAAAAGTGATTTGTATTGGCTTTCTGCCATAAGCTTGATTATTTTATCTGGAATTGTGATTTTCTTTAGGGATTTTCTCATCATTAGTTTTGATAAAGAATATGCAGAAACTACAGGAATCAAAGTAAAACGTGCCGAATTTTTATTGGCTCTTTTTACTATTTTAGTTATTGTGATAGGCGTACAGATTGTAGGAATTGTTTTAATGGCTGCCTTACTATTAACACCTGCATCTACAGCACGTTTTTGGACCAATAAACTATCTACAATGGTGATTTTATCAGCCGTTTTTGCTGCTATTTCTGGTTGGTTGGGTGTATGGATTTCCATGAGTATCGAAAAAATGCCCACAGGACCATGGATTGTTATCTCTCTATCGGTAATTTCAGTTTTTTCTATTTTATTTTCTCCAAAAAGAGGTGTTCTATTTAGAATTCTGAAAAGAAAACACATCAAAATGAAAATGTTAGAGGATAATATCTTGAAAACATTTTATCATTTGGCAGAAGAAAAACAAGATTTCAAAACTTCGAGAAAATTGAGTCATTTGATGGATCGACGTTTTTTTGAGATCACTCATTTAAAAAAAGGACTGAAAAAACTTACAAAAGAACAGCTTTTAATAAAAGAGAATAAAGAATTTTCCCTGAGTTCTGAAGGAGTTAAAAGAGCTAAAAGAATCGTGAAATTACACAGACTATGGGAATTATATCTAAGTAAAAAGCTGAGAATAGCTGGAGACCATGTTCATGATGATGCCGATACTATAGAGCATTTTATCAACGAGGATTTGGAGAAAGAACTAGAAGCTATTTTGGATTACCCAGACCAAGATCCACATCAAAACAAAATACCTTATCACTAATGGAAATATTTGATCAGAATTTTTGGTGGATTTTCCTTTCCGCTTTGCTCATAGCGATTCCCAATGCCATTCTCGGTTCTTTTTTGATACTTCGAAAAATGGCAATGATTGGTGATGCAATTTCTCACGCTGTTTTACCAGGAATCGTTATTGCCTATATTTTTACTCAAAATTATCAATCTATTTGGATGCTTATTGCTGCTGCTGGAGTAGGAGTTTTGGCTGCTGTAATGATCGAAAGCTTCAATAAATTTGGACGCTTGCAAGAGGATGCCTCCATCGGGGTCACCTATACTTGGCTTTTTGCATCGGGTGTGGTGCTTATTTCTTGGTTTAATGACGATTTGGATATCGATCAAGATTGTGTTCTTTTTGGAGAAATAGCCTATTTACCTTTAGATCTTATCCAGATTACAGATCAATTATTGATTCCCAATGGTTTTCTTCAAGCTCTTTTTATGTTTGTTGTTGTTATTTCATTGGTTCTTATATTTTATAAAGGTTTGTTTATTACCAGTTTTGATGAATCTTATGCTATTAGTATTGGTGTTTCAGCAGTGGGAATCAATTATGTGTTGATGAGTTTGGTTTCTTTTGTAACCGTATTTTCCTTTGATGCTGTGGGAGCTATTTTGGTTCTTGCCTTAATGGTTGTTCCATCGGCAACGGCTTATTTACTCTCCGAAAATCTCAAAAAAATGCTTTTCCTCTCTTCTGTTTTTGCAGTTACAGGTGTGTTTTTTGGATATCTTTTGGCTGTGCTTATTAATGGATCTATAGCTGGTGCAATCGCTTCAATACTTGGACTTCAATTTCTGATGATTTTTCTCCTGCAACTCATTTTTTCGAAAAAAAGACAAAAACAGATCGTTTCTGACTAAAGAAAAATAAATTTGCGGAAGAAGTCATGCTAAAGGAACATCAAAAGAATGGGCAATCTGATTGTTTAATCCTTACTTTTGAAATTCACTTGGTGTAAAAAAGGGTTTATGAAAAAAGATATCAAAATAGAGGAAGTTCAAGGGCTGTATTTAGCCATTGTGAGAGAGTTTAATAAAGAACATCGAACAGAAGATTGGTATGCTTATTTGGTCAATGATAAAGCAGAAGAATTGGAAATGGTAATCATTTCTACTGTAGGTAAATACGAGGGAGTTAGAACGTCTGAGTTAAAACATAAAATAGAAAAACTGCCTGCTAAAAGTGTTGCAAAGGTAGAATATATGGAAGATGCCGTTTTGCTTCTTATGAATAATGAATTTTTAGTAAGTTTTTTCTTAAATGGAAAATTGCAAGACAAAAAATTTATTGTTCCAAGAAATACCGTAAAAGAAGAAACCATTGAAGCCATTGACTTAATGGATGGTAAAAAGGGGGTATTGTTTAAATAAAAAAAAGGCCTTTGTAAAATGTGTATATGCGGTAAACATAAGCAAGTTTTACAAAGGTCTTCTATCTGCTTAAAGATAATAGGTTTTATACCATATACGGTGTTATTTTACTCACAAATATAAGCCCCCTTTGAAGGGGGGAAGGGGGATGTTTTACAACGAAATACCCCGAAAAAGAGACTGAAGCCTTTGGGTAAATTAACACCGTAAATGGTATTAGAGTTTTTTGGCGGCTCGATATTGATTAATCGCTAAGGAAATTTTGTTCTTTATTTCAATCCATTTTTCAGTATTTCCTACAAATGTAGCGTCCATATTGGTTTGTAAAATAAAGCCAAAAAGCCCATTTTCGTCAATCTGAATATGTGAAGAATTCCCTAAATCGTTTCCGCCATGTTGCCAAGTACCTTGCTTCAAATACCAAAGCATTCCCATGTTTTCAGCAAAATCGTTTGGAACGATGCCTTTTTGGAGTTTAGGGCTGAAGATTCTCTGATAAAAAGTATTCGAAAAATTCGCTTGCGAGTGATTTTGAAGCCCAAGCATCATATCTTTTAAATACAAAGCCATATCAATATTGTTTGAGTAAACACCACCTTCTACTGGGGAATGATTCGCATACCTTGGGAACGATTGGTTTTCATCGTAATACCATTTTGTCATATTTGATAATTGAGATTGAAGATCAAAAGAGGTAGCAGACAGATGAAGCGGTGCAAAAATATATTTTTGAAGATAGTCTTCATAAGGCATTCCAGATTGATGCTCTATTGCAAGACCCAAAAGAGCTGTTGCAGTATTAGAATATGTCCAATCCGTTGGAAGGTCTGTAGTGAAATAATCAGAATGATATTTTCCATCCGAGGAAATTAAGAGATTTTCAAGGTAGGTTTCAAGTGGTATTTTTGATCCCTTTTTAATCCCAATTTTTTGAGTGAGAATTTGTCCTAATTCACCGTCAATATTTTGATTTTCTAGAATATAGTAATTCTCTTTTAAATAATCTTTGCCATCATTGATACCCGAAGTATGGGTTGCCAAATCTTTGATCAAAATTTGATGCTGCTCAATATTTGGGTTGGAAATAGTAAATGGCAATACATTATTGATGTCTGTTTCCCAAGAAAAAAGCCCTTTTTCGATTGCATCAGAAGTAGCAGCAGCTAAAAATGTTTTACTGATGGAAGCGATGCTGTTTTGAGTTTGATTGGTGTATGATTTTTGTTTTGCAGCGTCTGAAAAGCCGAAATATGATTGAAAGACAATTTCTTGCTGTGAAGCTATTGATAAGGAAAAACCTTGAATGGTCTTACTTTTACTCAATAGAGATAAGTACTCAGAAAGGTCTTCTTCAGTTTGAATATTTTTAGGATCAGGGAGTGATGTTTTTAATGCTTCTTCCTTTTCACAGGATAGCATGGCTAGAATGAATGCTAAGCTTAATATTATTCTCATTTATCTGTTTTTTTTGAGGTTTGATGAAGCAAAAATCATAAGAAATCAATTATTGAGCGATTGATATTATAATTCCGAACTTTTTAATTGAAGATTGTGGATGAACCGATCATTTTAACTCATGTTTTTTTAGACATCATTAATTAAGTGTATTGAATAAATGTTATAGTTGTGAATTAGTATATAATTGAATTGTTATTTAAATAATTGATAATGAGTATTTAGTATTTTGAAAGCCGCAGTTTTTTCAATAACTTCAACAATAAATAGATTAATAAAGTATTGAAAATGACAAAATTATTATATAGGGTACTCATCTGTATTTGCTTTTTTTCAATGGATGTATTTGGTCAAGATTCTAACTATTATCAGTCTCAAATATCCAGTGGAAGTCCTGATAGTTATCTAAATACGAACAGGCTTTATTCACTTAAAATTCAATCAAAAAGTAGTATTGGAGTAAATTATTCACGTTTATATTCTGTTAATAATTTGTATCGCACTGAAGTATTATGTAAAATACCTTTCTCCAAGCAGCAATTTAATTTAACACTGGGGTATCAAAACATCGGTTTACAGAAAGAAACTAGAGCAGGAGTAAGCTATCTACGTGGCTTTGGTCATCATTTTCGAATAAATATTTCTGTAGAGTATGCGAATAGTAGGGTAGAAGGTGTTGATTTTTATCAAGATAGATTATTCCGTATTGGGTTTTCATCTTGGTTTAAAATTCACCAGAACTGGAATCTTGCAATTCAATTACAGAATTTATCAGCACGTAAAAAAGAAAATATGCTTTGTGAAATACTTTATCGAGCGTCTAAAAACTTTGGAATAAATACTTCTATAAAATATCTTGAACAAGAATTCTTTTTGAAAACACACTTAATATATCATATCAAACTATTCAATTTTGAGTGGCGATATGATTATTTACAGAATCAATTTGATTTAGGAATTGGAGTGATAAAATCCAGGTTTTCTATTCATTTATTTTTCGAGAAACATCCGAACCTTGGTTGGAATCAAAACATCAATTTTATATGGAAATGGTAAGGTGGTTTTTTGTGCTTTTTTGCTTTCATTTTTTGTCCTATTCTCAGTCGGTAAATCCATATTTGAAGTATTTGAAAAATGAAATAATTCAGAATTCTTTGGAAGAAATATCTGAAGAAGAAATAAATATTTTTGTAAATAATATCAATCAAGAAATATTACGTATTAAATCAAATGATTGTATAATGGATTTATCTGAGTTGACAATTTTTTCTAAGGAGGAGAGAGGGTTGTTGTCTAAATATTTTGAGAAATATCCGAAGGAAAAAAGTATTTTATTTTTAAATCGTGTTGTAGGACTTGATGTGTTTAAAAAGAAATATGTTTTTTATCAGTATTGTAGTTATGGTTTAGGTTATGGTGTTAAAGAATCTGGAAAAGCGCGTGTTATGATAAGTTGTGCAAATTTTATTAGCAAGGAGAAATCACCTTTTCGGTATCGGAATTCATTATTTTATTCTAAGGATAATTGGAGTTTTTCAATTTTAGTAGAAAAAGATCCAACGGAGGAGAATATTGTAGATTTTGTTAATTTTTCATTTTCCAAATATTCAAAAAGTTCACAAATTATGATAGGAAATTATCAAATAAATTTTGGAAAAGTTCTCGGAATTAGACAAGGATTTTTGGTTGGGAATATATCAAGTGATCAATATAATTCAAGTATTTTAAGAAAACACACAGGAAGTTTGGAGTATTCTTATTTCACAGGTGTGGGTTTTAGTACCCGTTTGAAACCACATTTAGAACTACTCATTTTTGGGTCTTATAAACACCGGGATATGACCATAAAATCAGAAGGAAATACCTTGCGAAATACAGGGATACATTCGAGTAAAAATGATCTAAAATTTCGGAAAAATCTTTTACAAAAATCTGGAGGAATTGGATTGAGGTATGAAAATGGCGCTTGGAGTTTTCAGCATCTGTTCCATTCTCACCATTATTCTGATTCATTATTAGAGTTGGCATCTCAGGATTTTTTACAATCGCATTATCAATCTGTGGAATATCGATCTTCAAAATGGACGTTCTGTGCAGAAATTCAATCCCACAATTATCATTTTTTTGATTTTTATGGAGAAATTCAATATGCCATGGGAAATCGTTGGTTTATGAAAGTAGGAACTTTAAAAGAAGGAAATCAGCAGGCGATTTTTTCGAATTATCAAGATCTCTATGCAGATTCTGAGGATTTATTTTTTGGGAAAATATCCAAGAAAAGAAAAAAATATGAAGTTCAATACGCTTTTATTCGTTCACAAAATAGTATAACCAAGGAAAAAAAGAACCGATCTCAGTTAGATATTAATTTGCGTTTGAGCAGGAAGTATCGATTGAGAAACCGTTTATTGTTTCAGAAAACAACCCATTCAAATGATTTGGCAGTGTTAAAATCTCGTTTTGAATTGGATATACGAGCCTCTACTAGTTTTGATTTTGAGTTGCAGTCAAAAATAGGAAGGGAGCATGGTTTTGCATTATTTAGTCATTTAAAACAACAATTTGAGAATTGTGAACTTGGGTTTGGTTTCGGGTTTTTTCATCAAGATTCGGGAGCTTTTTATTCTTATGAACCTGATGTTTTTCCTATGGGAAGGGTAATTGGTTATTATAAAAGCGGAATGTTTTATTATTTCCGAGGGAACTATCGTTTTAGAAATTGGAAATTTGAAGCCAAATTTAGACGTATAGATCAGATTCTTACCACTTTTGGGGGTTCATTTGGAATGAGTTATTCATTTTAGTCTACATTATTTTTAAAAAAATACCTTCCTAATATTAATTTGGGGAGGATTTTTAACTCATGGTATTCCTATATTGCTTAGGACTCATTGTGGTTTTTTTCTTAAAAATTTTGCTAAAGTATTGAGAATATTCAAACCCTAATCCAAAAGCTATTTCACTGGCGGTTTCGTTGCTGTTTAATAAACGATTTTTTGCCTTTTCGATAATAAAATCATGGATATGGTCTTGGGTACTTTTACCAGACTCTTTTTTTAGTAAATCACTTAGATATCTTGGGGAAACATGAAGAGAATCTGCACAATATTTTACAGAAGGAAGCCCACGAGTAATCTGTTGGTCTGTAGAATAATACTCTTTTAACACTTGTTCAAAATCTGTAACGATATCTTTGTTGAATGTGGTTCTTGTATAAAATTGTCTATCATAGTACCGTAAACAATAGTTCAGTAATAATTGTAGATTGGAAATAATTAAATTATGACTATGAGGATCTAAATTATTCTCATATTCTTTGATGATTTTATTTTTTATTCCAGAAATAGTCGTTCTTTCTTCTTGTGACAAATGCAATGCTTCGTTGGATTGATATGAAAAGAATGAATATTGGTCTATTAGGTTGCTCAAAACGGACTTTCTAATCAAGTCTGAATGAAAGACGAGTGTCCAGCAATCGCCATCCGTAGTGGTATAATCCGTATGGTATTCTAAGACTTGATTGGGTGCGGTAAAAATCATTGAGCATTCTTGAAAATCGTAGGTGCTTCTTCCGTATTTTGTTATAAGAAGCGGGCAATTTCCTTTTATACTAATTTGATAAAAGTTAAATGAATATTTAAAATTTTCTTGAGTAGCCTTTGCATTTTCATTATTATAGGGGAATATAGAAATCAAAGGATGTTTTGGTTCATCAAGACCAAGGAATTTGTGCAATTCTGAAATGGTGTTAATATGGATGATATTTTTCATTTGTGCTTATTATAAAAATGATACCTGCTAAGCTACTCAATTATACAGAGAATTAATTCCCGAAAGAATTATTGAAACCTACGTTCCACTTCCTTTTTAAGACTTTTATTAAAAGCTCTATAGCCTTTAAGGTATATTTTCGAGAGATATCCTCCTAGCAACCAAGTGGCTCCTTTAGTCAACTCATCTTTTTGGATAAAACGAGCGCTTTTTTCATCTATTTCCTCAATAATAAAATGATGATTGTCACAAATTCCCATGGGTCCTTTTTCTGCCCAATAGAATTCCTTTTTTTGCTCTACATGAATTAAATGAGAAATCGTGTTGGTTTTGTCCTTCGTTGGATCTAATTGAAATTTTACAGTTATTTCTGATTGATGAATACATGCCCCTTGAATATCTACCATAAAAACAGCCCAATCCTTATATGATTTGAAATCAGATATAATTTCCCAAACCTTTTCTGCTGGTTGATCTATAATAATATCGCTATAGATTTTTCTATGCGAGCTTTTTACTTTTTCTATGTGGAAATGCTCTTTCATGTTTTTTTGAAGCAAAACTACGAGCAGCTGTTATCTTTAGTTGTATGCTAATTACCAAAATATGCATACAAATTTCGATTCAACTTTTTTCCACAAGATTTAACAAAATTTTGGTATTGATACCTCATATCTTTGCTAAAATTATAAATCTAAGGGTTATGAAGAATTTCTATGTATTATTTTTTACATTAATAACGGTAATTCCAGCATTGGCACAAACAGGTAGTATCCGAGGAGTGATCAAGGATGCTCAAAATAATGAGATGATGCCTTATGTGAACATTGTTGTAAAAAGCTCAGATAAAAAAATAGTTACCGGTGGAATTTCCAATGATAAAGGAAGTTTTGGTATTTCAAAAATTCCTTATGGAAAATACACTGCTGAAATTCAATTTATGGGATATGAGACCATTTCAAAACCAGTTGAATTAAATGACAAGAGAAGAAAATTGAATTTGGGAGTCATTCGCCTTTCTGCTTCAGCAGAAATGATGTCTGAAGTTGAGCTTACAGAAGAAGCGTCAACAATTGAGCAAAAAATTGACCGAAAAGTTATTAATGTTGGAAAAGACTTAACATCTGTGGGAAGTACGGCAGGAGAGATGCTTAATCAAATTCAATCTGTGAATGTAGATCAGCAAACAGGATCGGTAAGTTTAAGAGGAAATGAAAATGTAAGAATCTTGATTGATGGTAAGCCCACAAACCTTACTGCTGACCAGGTTTTAAAGCAAATACCATCAGCTTCAATCAAAAAAGTGGAATTGATCACCAATCCTTCTGCAAAATATAACCCAGAAGGTATGAGTGGAATGATTAATCTAGTACTTCATAAAAATGCACTTCAAGGTTTTAATGCCAATGTGAACGCTGGTTTAACCCAAGGAATTAACACCCGTTTTAATGGTTCATTAAATATGAATTATAAGACAGGGAAAGTAAATATATATTCGAATTATGGATATAATACAGGAACAAGAGAAAACAAAGGATATGTAAATAGAACCGATAAATTCCCACTACGTCAAGAATTTGGATTTGAAAATACACCAGAATCTCACATGATAAAATTGGGTGCAGATTATTATATTAATGATCAAAATACCCTATCTGCATATACCACACAGAATTTCTTTAAAACAGACAATGATGGGTTTACCAGGGTAATTAAAGACCAAAAAACGATTACTGACGCACCTTATATTGTGTCAAACACAGTTCCATCACAAACTTATAACCTAAATTATAGAAGGAAATTTGATAAAAATGGACAACATCAATTAGATGCAGAAATCACCTATTCACACACCAATAATGAGGAAGATGCTCGTTATTGGGATAAAATAAACACCAGTTCTAAAGATTTGAATTTCACGAATGATGTGGAGAAGCAATTCACAAATACCATCTTTAATATAGATTATAATAGACCCATTGGAGATAAATCTAAACTTGAATTAGGTGCAGAATACCGTCAAAACCTCACCACAAATGAAAATATTTCTACTCAATTGAATGTTGGGAATTCTGCTTTTGAATATGATCGAAATATCTATTCACTTTATGCCACTTTTGGACATCAGTTTGAAAAAGTGGGAATCCAGTTAGGGTCTCGATTTGAACAGTATGAGGTAGAAGGTACTTTTAGCAGAGGAAAAAACAATGCACCTTATTCAGATGAGATTTTTAGCATTTATCCATCTGCATATATTACCTATAACCCATCTGAGAAAAATCAATATCAATTGAGTTATAGCAGACGTGTTGATAGACCTTCAATAGGGCAGGTTAACCCCGTTAGAGAATGGAGTACTCCATTAATAAATTCTGTAGGAAACCCTGAACTTGTACCGCAGTTTACAAATTCATATGAGTTTAATTATACTCGTCAATTTAAAAAAGGAAATGCCACTGCTGGCGTATTTTATAGAAGAATAACAGATCCTATTAACCGCTTTATTTCATTGGACCCAAAGGATCCACAAAAACAACTTCTAACTTATGCGAATCTTTCCCCGACAGATCGTTTTGGAATTGAACTATCATCGAGTTATGCTCCTAAAAGATGGTGGCGTTTAAATGGTTCTGTGGAGTTGTACAATAAAACGGATAGACAAGGGGATTTAGAGGTAGTAACAAATTCTTTATCAGGTAGATTGAGTTCAATGTTTTATGCTTCAAAGAAGCTCAATTTTCAAGTGTTTACTATGATAAACGCCCCAGAAAATGGAATCCAATTTAACCGCAAAACCATGTGGATGTTTAATTTAGGTGCTAGTTATACTGTTCTAAATGGAAAAGGAACAATCTCAGCACGTGTAAATGATATTTTCCAAGGAATGAGATTCAAATTCGATTCTACAAATCCATTTGAGCAAAATGGACAGTTTAATTGGGAAAGCAGAACGTTTTATGTTGGTTTCAATTATCGATTTGGACAAGGAAAAAACCGTGCTTTAAGAAGAAAAAACCGTGATAGCAATGAGTTGAGAAGTGGTGGTGGATTTGGAGGCTAAAATAGGTTTTATACCATTTATGGTGTTAATTTACTCACTATTTAAGCCCTCTTTGAATAGCTTGTCCCGATTTTTCGGGAGGGTAAGGGGGTTATACCGCATCCGAAAAAGAAGCTAGAACTTATGGGTAAATTAACACCATAAACGGTATTATTCTCCCATTTTCTATTGTGCTTTCTTGATGTAATGCTAGGGAATATGAATACCTTTGCCAACAAAAATTATGTTTAAGAATATCAACTGGAATAAGGAATTAATGAATCTTGCATTCATTCTTTTGGGAGCCATTCTTGTAGGTGCCGGAGTTGTTGGTTTTCTTTCACCCAATAAGATTGCAACGGGCGGTACGGCAGGACTTGCAATTGTTCTTTATTATCTTTTCAAAATCCCCATGGGTATTCTTCTCCTTTTGGTAAATGCACCACTTTTGTTGGTGAGTATAAGGTATTTGGGGAAACAATTTGCTATAAGGACAATTCTTGCCATTTTGATGCTCTCAATAAGTATCGATTTTTTTAATGAAGTGATTCATTTAGAAGCATTGAGTGAAAATTTATTGCTTTCCACAATCTATGGTGGTTTACTTTCTGGTTTAGGGATCGGACTTATTTTTTTAGGTGAGGCATCTGCAGGCGGAGGAACCATTATTGCTAAAATAGTTTGTAGTAAAACTACTTTTAAACCAGGAACCATAATTTTGGCTATTGATATCGTTGTAGTTATATTGGCAGCAGTTGTGTTTAAAAACCTAGAGCTTGCACTTTGGAGTATGATTTCTATTTATGCAACTTCTAAGTTTATTGATCTCATTGTAACAGGTAGGAGGCAAAATAAAGTAGTGCATATTGCCTCAGAAAATCCACACGAACTACAAATAAAGATTCTTGAAGAAATGGGAATTAATGGTACAATCATCCAAGGAGATCGATTAGATTATTCTCATAATAGAAAAATCATTTTTCTATCGGTAAACAAAAATAGAATTATGAATCTAAAAAAATTGGTACAAGAAAATGAACCCAATGCCAGAATGGTCGTTTTTGAGGCAACCGAATTATTGAGTGGAACGAAATAGATACTTTTTTAAGGTGAATTAGGCTTGAAATAGACGTAATGGTTTTCTAATATTTTTGTTCGATGGCTTCTATTTCTTTTTCCAAATATCTTAAAATCACAGGGAAATCAAGATTACTTATCACCCTCCCAATGCCGAGTTTTTTGAGATCACTGTTTTTCTTTATTAAATGATTCGTTTTTACTTTGAAGATTGCACATTTTTTTAAAGAATCATTAAAATCTAATGGAATTTTAAGAGGAATAGGCTCTGAATGTGAGGAAATAAGCCAAGGAAGTAATTCGTTTTGAGTGTTAATATATCTTTTGAGTACCAAATCTCTATTGGGAATACTCTTTCGACTATCCCACCATAGTTGATCCACTTTTTTAAATGCATTTTTTGTTTCCTCAATTGTTACAGAAGGAATCATCTTTAAAAGATATCTATCGAGTATTTGCGTTACCGCTGTATTGAAGTCTAAAGGGCTTTTTATTGCTTCCATTCCTATAACAACACCAAGAAGATTGGAGTATTGATCTTCAGGTGAAAAGCTTGAGTTTTTTTCGTGAATAAGCGGAACAGAGGAGGCTCCAAACCAAGTAGATACTTCATGCCAAATGGAGAGGTCATACGCAATACTTCCTGCTAAAGAAATCATTTCGTTTTCAGAAAGTTTTTTTCGTAAATCTATTTGAATTGTCTTACTACCTGCTTCTTTCCCTAATTTTTTTACAATAATAGTATCCAGGTCATTATAATAATGGATAAAAGAGTACCAATAAGCAGTCCAATCAACATAATCTCTTGTATGTGCCAAGTCAATAAATCCACCTTTTTGCGTATAAATAATTCCATTATTCTCCTTTGGTGAACCTAAGTATTTATGATTCCCAATTAGCGGATATGCCGTAATTGATGAAATTTTTTTGAACGGAAAAGCCTTCATTTTGATACCATCACCGAAGGAACAACAGACACGAATCACCTTTTTAGGATTTTTCTTAATTTTATTGCTCGGAATAATGGGAGCCTTCGCAAGAAGACTCGAGCTAATCAAAAATAGGGTCAGAAATACATATAAAATCCAATTTTTCATGATGCAAATTTATTCAATGTAAACTTAATGTTAATCAAAAATTATGAAATATAATACTGAATCTCTGATATTTTTACTGTGTATCTGTTTCTTGCCGCAATACAAATTACAGGCTTGGGGCTTTTTTGGTCATAAAAAAATTACGGAATGGGCAATATATAGTTTGCCTGAAACAGAATTATTCAATTTTTACCAGACTCATCAATTAGCGGTGATTGATCAAAGTATCAAGCCCGATCAAAGAAAGAATGTAGATCAATTTGAGTTTTGTAAGCATTATTTGGATGCCGACACAATGGATTTAAAAACGTTATGGGAGAAGGATTGGGGTTCCTGTACTTCTGATATTTCATGTTATTCACAAGGAATTGTCCCCTTTGCTGTTTTGGGATCCTATAATCATCTAGTGAATGCTTTTAGAAAAAAGGATACAAGTCTTATTATTTTTCATAGTGGAGAACTTGCACACTATGTTTCTGATATGTGTGTCCCTTTGCATACCACTCAAAATTATGATGGTCAAGAAAATGGCTGGGATGGTATTCATCGTTTTTGGGAAACCGTTCTCTATGAAAAATTTTATCCGCAGATAGACTGCTGGGAAATTGAAATTAGGGCAGAAGGAAATGTAAAAGAGGTGATTCAAGAAGTAATTATAGATTCTCACAAAAAAGTAGAACCATTGTATGAATCCCTAGAGGAGTTAAAGAAAGAAATGCCTAATAAAGTATTTGGCTTTAATTCCCGAAAAGGAAAGCTTGAAAAGGGATTTTCATCTGAGTTTATGAATGCTTTCTTCAAAAAGAACCATATTCTCCTACAAAGTAGTGTTCAACAATCAATAGAATTAATAGCTTTTATGTGGCAAAAGGCACACAAGGAATCGCTAAATACAAAGGATTTTGAGCGTATTCCCATAAATTATCAAGGTGAAAAATCGGCTAAAATCCCCCAAAGACACCATGAATAGTGCATTTTGGCGATATTTTAAGCAAAATAAAAGGTAAGTACTTGTATTTACGATAATAAGAGCTATATTTGTTTCAGTTCAAAAAAATAAACTAACATTTAAAAGCAATAATTATGAACAAATCAGAACTTATTGATGTGATGGCTGCAGATGCAGGAATTTCAAAAGCAGCAGCTAAAAAAGCATTAGAATCTTTTACAAACGCCGTTTCTACTAGTCTAAAAGGTGGAGATAAAGTTGCTCTTGTAGGATTCGGTTCTTTCTCTGTATCAAGAAGAGAAGAAAGACAAGGAAGAAACCCACAAACAGGAAAAGCAATTACTATTCCAGCGAAAAACCTCGTAAAATTTAAAGCGGGTTCTGACTTAAGTGATAGCGTAAACTAAACAGGCTAGTTACTTAAATAACATAAAAACCTCCAATATGGAGGTTTTTTTTATGTCGATATATTTCATATAGCTCGAAGAATTTTAGCTTATACGCCATTCTTCTAAAATTACTCAATTAATATTTTACCATAATTGAGTTTTGTGAATGTTTTATTTAAGAGAGTTACGCCTCTCAATTTCTGGCATTTTGCCATTTTTTTTCGTTAACTACAATAAGAGTTTAAGTAAGAAATTAAGATTCTAAGTTAGGCTAGTCTTTATGTTCTTAATGGTAGAAAAAGCTCTTTCAAGCATTGATTCATCTACTACAACAGTGAATTCATTCGTTGTAGAAATAACTTCAAGAATATTGATATTGTTCCATGCAAAATGTCTGAAAAAGAAATAGTATAAGCCTGGTAAATTTGAATTTTCT
The DNA here is from genome assembly GCA_025210805.1 of Flavobacteriales bacterium. NCBI lineage: Bacteria > Pseudomonadati > Bacteroidota > Flavobacteriia > Flavobacteriales > Flavobacteriales bacterium. The sequence goes on along the minus strand of JAOAQX010000034.1, from coordinate 128,202 downwards.
TTTGGGAGACGAATAGTTAAAGATACCATATTGTCTCTCATAGAAATCAACTCTTCGTTAGCAAGGGTATTCTGTATTTTTTCTTTCATTTTTTGCGAAGAAATAATATTACTTTCAAACACTCCTTGACAAATAGTGCAAAAATTCTCATCGGAGATATTTGAGCTCATCAAAATTTCTGTTTTCTTTGATTCAAGTTTAGGAGAGTTTGCATAAGTAAATCCGCTGAGATCGGTTCTTACAATTATATCCCCAAGATGATCAATAACAGTTTTCATCCTGCTAGCAATTCTATTTTGAACTGTAAGATCTAGCCTTTTAATAGCCATTGAGATTGCAGGGATTCCGCTTTCTATCCCTAATGCTCGATCAATTTCTGGTTGAATTTTTCTTGCTAAAGAAGATATATTGATTAATCCCTCAGAAAGCGCTTCTGCTAAATATGGTTTATCTTTTAAGTATTTTTCTACAACATCTGAAATATTCTTCATATTCTTTATTTTGATTTCAAAAATAAACAATTTGTTTAATTATTAAAGGATTTAATTAATAAATATTTGCTTTTATTAAGAATCAATATCTTGTGAGATAGCCCTACGATGAGTAATTTTATCGATATTTATGTAATAACACCAACTGAATCTCAAAACAAGTGATTTATAAATATGATAAGTCCCTTTTTTTGAAAGCCATTTGGTTTTACTGTGATGTTTGACTTTTGAAAAATAAGTTATGAAATGGTTTTTGTCCTTATTCATTTTAGTAGTATTTAATTCTTGTAGTAACTATGAAAAAATTGATCTTGAAAAATATTCTTGGATCACAGGTGAGTGGCACTACAATGGAGAGCAATACGTATTATATGAAAATTGGAAATGGGATTCCGAAAAAAAACACTTTTTTGGAACTGGAAGTATGATTTTGAATGATGTGGATACTGTTTATTCTCAAGAAATGAATATAGGCTATGTAAACAAAAAGATTTTTCTAAGCGTGAAATCTAGCAGTGAAGGAGTGAGTAAAGAAGCTTTTTTTGAATTAAATCAGCATAATGAGAAAATGTTAACTTTTCGGAATAAATTTTCTGCTTACCCCCGTTTTATTACATACAGACATTTGTCAAATGGAATTATAGAGACAAAAGCAGTAGGGATCAAGGAAGGGAAAAATCACTCGGATATTCGAGTGTTATTGAAATAGACTTTATCTATAGCGCTGAAAAACATCCTATTTAAATATTTTTTTAACAATATAACAGGCAATGGGGAAATATCTGTCAATTTTTCTATGCTAGAGTAGAAAAGGGTTTAAAACTTTATCAATTAATTATTAAATATGTAAAAAGTATGATCTCTATAAATGCTTGATTTCTTACCTTTGGATAAGAAATACAATTAAATATAAGTTGATGAAAACAATTTTAAAATTATTATTTACCGCCTTAATCGTGCTCGTGTTGGCAGAATATATGCCCGGTGTTCAAGTTCAGGGGTGGAAATCTTCACTAATTGTTGCCTTAGTTTTAGCAATTTTGCGAATATTTGTACGCCCAATAATGGTGCTACTTACTTTACCTATTACAATCTTTAGTCTTGGACTATTTCTTTTGGTAATTAATGCAGCAATTATTTTATTGGTTGATAGTCTAATAAGTGGTTTTCATGTTGATGGATTTTGGTGGGCTTTTCTGTTTTCCATTTTATTATCAGTATTACAATCCTTATTTTATGCATTTATTGAAGAAAAATAAGTTATATGAATTTGATCCAAGCTCTAGAAGATAGAAGTGGGAATTGTTGTGAACTCTGTGGGAATACAGAGAATTTATCTGGAAAAATTATAGAACCAAGAAAAGAAGAAATTCCAGAAAATCAAGTCGTTTTTTGTCAAGAATGTTGGAGTCAATATAATGGTGACTCTGATGTAGAACCCAATCATTGGAGACCTTTGAACGAAAGCATGTGGAATGAAACAAACGCTGTAAAAGTGGTTGCATATCGTATGTTAAAAAGATTGGAGCAAGAGAATTGGGCATCAGGATTAATAGATATGCTTTACCTTGAAGAAGAAATTCAAGAGTGGGCAGAATGGCAGCCTGTAGCTAAGCTGATACATAAAGACGCTCATGGAAACGTGCTAGAAGCAGGAGACACAGTAACACTTGTAAAAGATCTTCAAGTAAAAGGAAGTGGAAGCTTTAAAGCAAAACAAGGTTATGCCGTTAGAAGAATTCGATTAGACCAAAATGATGCAGGTTATATTGAAGGAAAAGTAGAAGGGCAAACCATTATGATAAAAACAGAGTTTGTAAAAAAGCAACCAAAAAATCAATAAAAATGACTCGCATATTTTGGGTGTTTACTTTTTTCTTGATGACAGTTTCATCAAGTTACGGACAGATTTTGAATATTGAATCAATTAGGCAAAAAGAGCAGAATAAAAGATGGGTAGGAAGTGTAAAACTTAATGTTCAATTGCTTGAAAATAAGAATAGTTTTGTTTTAGTGACCAATAGGATTCGTTTGCAATACAAAAAAGACAAAGTTCTGGTTTTGGGAATGAATGATTACAACCTGAAAACGTCTAATGACAAAGAAATTGTAAAGAACGGAACGCAGCATATTCGTTTGAATTATGATTTAAAGTCTCGATTAAAACTTGAAGCTTTTGGGCAAAATCAATTTGATGAAATTCGAGATCTTGAATCTAGAATATTACTAGGCGTTGGTTTAAGATATAAATTATCAAAACACGAAAAATACAGAGTATATACAGGGTTAAGCATCATGCAAGAATGGGAAAAAGTGAAAAATGAAGATCGTTTTGATGATCTTCGTTTAAGTACTTATGTGTCTTTTAGCTTTTTCTTTAATGAGCATGTTTCTTTGGTAAATACCACGTATTTTCAACCAAATTTGTCAGATTTTTCAGACTATCGTGTGAGTACAGATATGATGCTTGTACTGAAAATCTTTAAAAATTTAGCGTTTAATACGAGTTTGCTATGGAGTTATGATGCACAACCACCCGTAAATATTCCTAAAGTATTATACAAGTTTACCAATGGACTGGTTTATACTTTCTAGTCTTCGTTTTCAAGAATAAGATTGTCAAAGTATTAAGTGAATAGCAAATAAAAAGCCAGAGAATCAAAACAATTTTTGGTTTTTCTTTGTTATATTTGCCTTCCAATTGGGGATGTAGCTCAGCTGGCTAGAGTGCTTGACTGGCAGTCAAGAGGTCGTGGGTTCGAGTCCCATCTTCTCCACTTGTTTTTAAGAGAGTTATGAATTTTTTTTCATGGCTCTTTTTTTATGTGTGTGTGGTAATATTAATTCAGACCATCAAAAACAAATTACTTTTTATTACCATACGATGATTCTTCAAAAAACCATAAAATATTTACGATGAGTAATAAAACGAAATTCAAATTACATCTTAATCATAATATGGATCCATAATTCCTCTTGGAGTATATTCTGGCATTCTCCAAAACTGCCCTGGATTTACATGTCCATCGAATTCATTACTGTAAATGACTTTTTCTTTTTTGGTGGTAGGATTGATATACATTAATTCTGCCCTAAATAAAGTCTTAAAATCGCCTTCATATTTCGGTAAATCAAATTGCCAATAATTGTTAGGTGGCAGTTCTATTCTATGATAGCTATTACCGCACCAACTACTTGGTAGATATTCAATATCCTTCCAAACACCATTTTTGTTTTTGGCTTGTAGTTTCATGTAAAGTCTGCTGTCTTGAGCGTTGAATTCAATTGTGTCTTTGGAATAATTACGGATATAAAGCTTCAAATCCTCCACTATTACGGCTAATTTATTTTTTTGATTTGATTTTAAGGGAGCAGGTTCATTATGTGATACTGCCCAGCCTCCACTATTATTTTCAGCATCAGTTACTTTAGAATATGCATAAAAATACCCTCTGTTAAGATGTGTAATATTTACATGATTACTTTTCTTACTGTTTGATTGCTTTTTTTGCCAAACAATATCTCCATTCAAATTCAGATAAGCCAGTTTTTTATTTATAACTACTTTAAGCAGACCATTTTGAAATCCTTTTGCATTTAAATCTTCAATGATAGGTGGGCAAATTGTTTTTCCTTTTAGGTTTTTAATACCGTAAAGTCGTGAATAATCAGACTCTTCAATTCCAAAAAAGAATAGATTATCATTTATTCCTAAACCATGAATATATTCAAACTCTGGTTTTACAACATAATTCATATTCACATCAATAATACCCCAACCTTTATCAGATTCTACAATTGCATATCCATTTCTAAATCCATTATCTTTTACATTTTCAAATGGTTTCTCGTTTAGAATATTGAAATTTGTGTCAACTACATAATAATTTCTATCGTGATCTTCAATAAAAGCTCTATTGTCTGAAAAGTCATAAACGTATTTTATAAGAGTATCATTAAATACAACTTCACCATTTAAATTCACAAATCCTTGATAAGATTTTTCAGAGGAAAGCACTCCATTTTTTTCAGGTATCCAATATTTATATAGTTTGACAATTGAAAATCCATTGTGAAAATCTTTGTCAAGATATGAGTTGTTTTCATGAGGTCTTTTAAACAATAAGTCACCGTTTGTATTAATTACACCATCAATGACTTCATCTTTATTTTTTTTATCATCAATATCTACTGTAGCATAGCCGTTTTTAAATTTTTTAATATTAGAATACTTCCCGAATTTGACAATAAAGTTTCCTTTTTTATCAATCACTCCATACTTGGGGTTTTTATTCCGATTTTTTGTAACAACAGCTAAACCATTGCTAAAGTCACCAATATGATAATTTTTTGATTGAAAAATTATTGAAGAATTAGTAAAGTTGTAGATCCCTGATTTTCCTTTTGTAGTTGTAAATACACAATTGTTCTTATCTATAAAACGAATAGATTTAAAATCTTTGGGTAAAACTCTTTCACCCTTTTTGTTTATAAACCGGACTTCGTTGTCGTTGTAAACATCTACAATTCCATTGCGAAAACTACCTACGAAATCATAAATCGCTGGTAAAATTATTTCATCTTTAGAATTAATAAATCCATATTGACCGTTTATTCTAAAAGAGGCTAGCCCTTCACTGAAAACACTTGCTTCAATATACTTTGGATGAATAATAGTTTCCCCTTTAACATTTATGTATCCAATTTTGCCATTTTCGACAATTCTGAAGAGTTCATTATTTTGTCCAAAAATTTGGCTAGAACAAAGAAACAGTATGATTGTAATATAGTTTTTCATGTTTGTTGTAATTTTAGGTAAGGAATCTAGGTGTATTTTTATTTTTGCATTTTTGGATGACTCAGTAAATTAAGTTCAGCCACCATTTTTTTTCTGATATAAAAGTACACGTTTTTTGGGACAAAGTGTCTAAACTAGACTTGAATTTTCTGCTAAGATTATCGCAATCTCTTTGGTTTTTAAGATTCTATTCGAAAAATTAGGAAGTTTATTTTGAGAGTATTTTTGAGGTTTTAATTCTTGTTAGCTATACATTATAGCTCTTTTAAGCGAAATCCAAATTCGCTATCATTTAGTTCAATCTGCCTATAACTAATGGTTTCGTTATCTTTATAAATATTTCTGATTGTCTTAATAGCACTAGGCGAAATTCTTAGACCGAAAATAATTTCTTGTAAGCTATTTATTTCAAATTTGTAACTACCTGATCTTGAGGAGATGTATCGGTATTCTTTTTCATTTTTCCATACATCAAATTTTGTTGTAAGAAAATTAACTTGATTCAGCTCATTACTTAGAGGATTCGAGTCTAAATATTTTTTTGTGTACTTAACTTCATGAGGACCTGTTGGTTTATTTACTGCAATACCATCTACAACCGTATTCAAAGGCTGAAATTCGAGTTCATCTTTATTAAATACCAAACACACTCCTTTATGTTTATCTGCATAATTAGCCCACATCAATATATCATCTAGTTTTGATTCATCTGAAAAACAACAAACTCCATTTTTTTCTGTCTCCAATCAAAACTTCTATTTAAAAGCTTCTCTAATTCAATTTTATTGTTGAAATAAAATTCAAGCATATTTTTTGAACCTCTGTATTGCTTCAAATAAAAATCTTTAAACTGTTCAAAATTAGTGGATAAATTATATCTAAATACTCCTTCAAATGGGTCGTTATAGTTGCAAAGATTATTGAAAAATAATGTCTGATTGTTCATTCCTTCTAAAAGATATTTATTATACGGGGAAAACTTGATAAGCTTATTCATAATTACAGTTTTTTACGATATGGTTTTTAATAGCCATAAAAGATGTTGATAATTAAATATTTACACTCACTATATCACACCCAAAAAATACAAAAACACACAAACATCTTTCATGCTCTTGAATATCACAGCTCTAAAATACAAAAAGCAGGGTAACCAACAAAAATTGTGATACAAATCAAACAAACAACAGCCATTTTGGTGATTGGAAAATTAAATCTTCGAAGGAAAAATATACGAAGCATTTATGGCAATCAATCAATTCTCAGAATACAAAAGGTAAATACCCATCGGAATTCTCTAAATTTGCTTGTAAATAAAAATTATGTTATGAAAATTTACACTAAAACAGGAGATCAAGGGCAAACGTCTTTGGTTGGAGGACAGAGAGTTTCTAAAGGAAATATGAGAATTGAATCTTATGGAACAGTAGATGAACTAAATTCTTTTATTGGTGCGCTGAGAGATGGGATCAAACAAGGAATAAAAGATCGAATTCAAAATGACATTAATCCTGATACTCACTATAATTTTAAATATGATATTGAAAATGGGTTTCCTGATGGAGTTTATTTAAAACAATTAGTCATTATTCAAAATCATTTATTTGATATGGGTTCCCATTTAGCAACCTCAGACGAAAAAAGCTTAAAGCACCTGCCTGAATTAGAAGAGGAATGGATTAGAGAGCTGGAAATGTGGATTGATGATATGATGTTTGAATTAACACCATTAAACACCTTTATTCTTCCTGGCGGACATACAATCGTTTCTTCGGCACATATTTGTAGAAGTGTTTGTAGAAGAGCAGAAAGAACCGTTGTAGTTTTAGCAGATGAAGTAGAGGTCAATATGATAATCTCAAAATACTTAAACAGACTTTCAGATTACTTTTTTACTTTAGGTAGAATGATTTCTAAGTTATACAATGCACCAGAAATTCCTTGGATTCCCAAAAAGAGATAAAAATATACATGGAGATAAAAAAATATACTTTGGAGAATGGTTTAAAAATCATTCTTCATCAAGATAAAAGTAGTACAATCACAGCTGTAAATTTGTTGTATGATGTGGGTGCTAGAGATGAACATGAAGACCAAACAGGTTTTGCACATCTTTTTGAGCATCTAATGTTTGGAGGCTCGGTGAATATTCCTCATTATGACAATGCACTTGAAAAAGCAGGAGGGAAGAATAATGCTTTTACCAGTAATGATATTACAAACTACTATATCACAATTCCAAAAGAAAACCTAGAAACAGCTCTATGGCTTGAGTCTGATAGGATGTTGTCTCTTGCTTTTAGTGAAAAAAGCCTTGAAGTACAGCGAAATGTAGTTATTGAAGAGTTTAAACAAAATTATCTAAACAAACCCTATGGAGATCTCTATCAACTCGTAAGAGAAATGACTTATAAAGTGCATCCTTACCGTTGGCAAACCATAGGAAAGGAGCTTAGTCATATAGAAAATGCTCAGATGAAAGACGTAAAGGAGTTTTTCTTTAAGCATTATGCACCCAATAATTGTATTTTATCTATCTGTGGGAATATAGAGTATGATGAAACCTTGGAGCTTATTAAAAAATATTTTGATGAAATTCCGGTAAGAGATGTCCCAAAAAGAAATTTACCATTAGAACCAAAGCAAGAGGGAGCAAGGCAATTAAAAGTATATAGAGACGTTCCTGCTGAAGTATTGATAAAGGCTTATAAAATGTGCGATATCAGGCACAAAAATTACGCTGCATCAGTAACGGTTTCAAATTTGATTGATTTTAATCAATCCGCTTTGCTGCATCAAAGACTTGTGGTGGATCAAAACTTATTTACGGATATTTCTGCCTATGTTTCGGGTTCTTTTGATACTGGATTATTTTATATCTCAGGAACTCTAGTGGAAGGTGCCGATCTTGAAAAAGCAAATACCGCTGTGGAAAAAGTGGTAGAAGAATTTGTTCAATCTGATATTCATCAAGAAGATTTAGATAAAATGATCATTAACTATGAAGTGTTTTTTCTAAAGGAAAATGAATCTGTCCTAAACAAAGCGATGAATTTGTGTAAAAACGAATTGCTCACAGAAGCAGAGGATTATACCAAAGCATTGGATAAACTGAAAGCCGTAACTCCAAATGATGTAAAAAGATTGGCAAAAGAAATTTTTGACCCAAATCAGTGTTCTACCTTATTCTACTACAAAAATGAAACTCGATAGATCTATTCAACCCCAAATACACGCTTTACACTTCCCAGAACATCTAGATCCTGAAATCCGAATTATTGGAGAAAATACACCATTAATTCTTTTTGATTTGGAAGACAAAGAAATGGTTTTTATCAAACTCGTTTTTGATGCAGGAATTCAGTATTTCCAAGATCGAAAGGCATTGGTTTTTTCAAAATCGATGATTCTTAAAGGAACAAAAAGCTATCCATATCCAGCCATTAATGATGCCATTGATAATCTAGGAGCTCATATTACTTTTGAAATAAAACAAGAGAAAATTGTTTTAAGTTTAAGTTGTTTGAAAAGGAAACTAGATCCCGCTTTGGAGATTTTAAAAGAAGTGATGTTTGATTTTCAATACAGTCAAGAAGAATTTGACAGAAGTGTAGAGAAATTCAAGCAAAAATTTAAGATTCAAGAACAAAAGCCTGATTATATTAGTAAGAAAGCTTTCAATAAAGTGCTGTATGGCGAAAAACATCCTTTAGGTTTTCAATTTAGCGAATCTTTTTATGATCAATGTACTTTAGAAGAAGTAGAACGTTTTCATAAAGAATTATTTGAAAACTGTCCTTTTTCTTTGCATTTAGCAGGAACTTTTTCTCAGGAAAATTTTCAGAAAATAGAAGAAACCCTCAAGTTAAATGAAAATAGAAATCCGATTTTTGAAAAACAAGATTTTAAGATTCAATCTGGAGTAAAACAATGGACAAGAAAAATGGACTCTGCCATTCAAACGTCCATAAACGCAGGGTTTGTTTTCCCTTCTAGAAATCATGAGAATTTTTCGGAATGGAATTTTGTAAGTCTTGTTTTGGGAGGTTTTTTTGGGTCTCGATTGATGGCAAATATTAGAGAAGATAAAGGATATACCTATGGAATTTATTCCATGATTTTAAGTTTTTCAGATCATTCTCAATTTGTTATCAGAACAGAAGTAGGGAACGAGTATGTTGCAGATACATTAAATCAAATTCAGTTGGAAATTAACCGATTGAAAGAAGAACTCATTTCTCAAGAGGAGTTAGATTTAGTGAAAAATTATGCTTTAGGTTCTTATCTTGGGGTTGTAAATGGCTGGAGAAAGCAAGTAAGCTATTTTGAAGCCTTGTATTCCAATGGATATGACTGGGAACGTAAAAAACGCTATTTTGAAATGGTAGAAAATATGACTGCGGAAAAACTCAGAACTCGAGCCCAAGAATTGTTTGCAAATGAATTGACTATTGTAACAGCAGGAGGATGAAAAAACTTTTAAGTATTGTATTAATGGTGGTTTTGTTTTCCTGTGAAGAAAATAAAATTCAGAAATTCCAATTATCTGGTAGGGCACAAGGAACTACATTTGGCGTTATCTATTTTGGCGGAAAAGAAGAACCAGGTTTAAATGAAGATTTGGCGAATTTGTTCCAAGAGGTTGACCAAAGTTTGAGTACCTATTTGCCTACAAGCTATATCTCAAGGTGGAATAGAAATGAGGTGAATCACGGTGAAATAGATACACATTTTATCAATATGTTTCAAATGTCTCAACAAGTATTTCAAGAATCGGAAGCTTATTTTGATCCTACGGTGGAACCTTTAAGTCAGTTTTATGGTTTTGAAAAAAGGGGCGGTGTGAGTCCTATTTCTTTGGATAGTGCACGGGCTTTGGTGGGACTCAGTAAGCTTATTTTAAAGGAGAATGGTTTTCTTCAGAAATCGGATTCTAGTATTCAAATCAATTTCAACTCTATTGCTCAAGGATACACCGTAGATCTAATCAAAGAATTATTGATGGCAAAAGGAATTCAAAACTTCTTAATAGAGCTTGGCGGTGAGATTTACGCACAAGGTAAAAAGCCGAAAAATATGCCTTGGAAAATAGCTATAGACAAGGCCGAAGAAAATAGAAATGGGGAGTTTTCTAACAAACTTGACATCGAAAATACGGCTGTTGCAACTTCTGGTAATTATAGAAAATGGAAACTTAGCCCAGATAAAACGGAGAAATATGTGCATACGATCAATCCATTAACAGGGAAAAGTCAAGCTACAGATATTCAAAGTGTCACCATCCTGATGCCCAGTTGTGCACTTGCAGATGCTTATGCTACCGCTATTTTGGCAATGGGTTTGGATAAAAGTTTGAAACTGAGAAATTCCTTAAAACAAAAAGGCTATCAAGTATATTTGATAGAGTAATAGTCATTCCTAGTTACTAAGGAAAAGTCTATAAATCATTACCCAAAATATCTGCTAATTCTTTTAAAGAATCTAATCTAAAGTCCACCTTCGGGTGGTCTTTTTTTGATAGAAAAACAGAATGCATACCAAGGTTTTGAGCAAATTCAATATCGGAAATAGAATCGCCAACCATTAAAGACTTTGAGAAATTAATTTCAGGGAAATCTTCCAAAGCCTTGAGACCCATGCCGATATTCGGTTTTCTGTTTGGGTGATTTTTATCTGCTAATTCTTTTGCAAAATAGAACGCATCAATTGTTCCGCCTTTAGCTAAAACATCATCCTCTAACTTTTGATGCACTTTGTGGAGGTCTTCTTGAGTCATTAAGCCTTTTCCTATACCTTGTTGGTTTGTCACAATAACAATTCTTCCAAATAATTTCCCAAAAGAAACAACAGCATCAAGAGCACCAGGAATCCATTTGAACTCATCAACAGATTTTACATAATCGTTTTCTAACTTTTGATTAAGAACTCCATCTCTATCCAAAAACAGTGTCCAAGAACGATCTAATTTCTCAGAAATATCTGCAAGGTAATTTTGATTTTCCTTGAAGTTGTGAAAAATTCTGTATTCAATAATTTCACAAAGTGTATGACCTAAAATCATGTGAGCTTCTTGGATTCTAGGTGTGTTTTTAGAAGGGATTCTAAATGTTAAATCGCAAGATTCAAATAGTTTACCACCAGATTCGCCTGTCATTCCTACAGTGAAAACACCTTGTTTTTTTGCTTGATTTACCGCTCTTACAATATTTTCGGAATTACCCGAAGTAGAAAGTGCAATTAAAATATCGCCAGGTTTCATACTCGCTTCCACCATTCTTTCATAAACATGTTCATAAGAATAGTCATTGGCAACCGCCGTCATATAAGAAGTGTTTACGTGGAGTGCTTCAGAAAAAAGAGGCGGTCTGTCAAAATAGTATCTACCAGTAAGTTCTGCCGCTAAGTGTTGAGCATCGGCTGCACTTCCTCCGTTTCCACAAAAGAATACTTTTCTTCCACCGTGATAAGCCTCGATAATTTCGGAAGAGATTCTTTCCAAATCCTTTGCAATTTTTGGATTGGTTAAAAGCTCTTTTTTAAGTTCAATAGAATCATTAAGGTTTTTGGATAATATGGCGGCAGTGTTCATTTCTTATAATTTTTGGTAAAGTTCATAGAATTTTTTGCATAAAACATCCCAAGCAAACTTTTTCTTTTCAATTTGGATATTCTTCTCAAAATTTATGTGATTTTCTGGGCTAAAAAAAGCGTTTAACTTTTCTGAAAGAGCTTCTGTGTTTGGTTCAGACACAAATCCAACTTTTTTATCAGGACACATTTCTTCTAAACCACCTACACGAGTGACAATCATAGGGATTTCAAAATGATAGGCTATTTGTGTTACCCCACTTTGAGTAGCCGATTTATAAGGCTGAACAACCACATCACAGGCATTGAAAAAGTATTTTACTTCCTCATCTGGGATGAAATAGTCATACTGCAATACGGCAGATTCTAGTTGGTGTTTTTTGATAATTTCCTGATAATATTCAGAATCTGTATAGTATTCACCAGCAACAATTATTTTGATATTTTCTTTCTCTAAATTAGATTGAGCAAAAGCTTCTAACAACCAATCGAGCCCTTTATATTTCCTAATAAGTCCAAAGAATAGGATATAACGATCGTTTGGATCTAATTTTAAATGCTTGCAAGCTTGTTCTTTACCTATTTTTTTTCCAAAATTATCAAAAAGTGGGTGGGGAGAAAGGCTGATAGGTTTTTGAGAAACAAATTTTTTAATATCGTGGACTACACTTTCTGTCATTGCCATAAAACCATCAATAGGCTGAACAAAATATTGTGAAAATTGCTGGTCTCCAGGTCGTTTTTCATGAGGAATCATATTGTCTACTAAAGCAATAATTTTGCTATAATTATTTTTTTTAATGCTCCTTAAAATTGTTCCTAAAGCAGGACCCATTAACGGTAGCCAATATCTTACGATGACCAAGTCATATTGTGCTTTTTGTAACTTTCGCCCAGTTTTAATCCAATTTAAAGGATTATAGGCATGAATCATTCTTTTAATATGAATATCTTGAGGAGTAGGACTCTCTGAAAATTGCGTTTTACCAGGGAATAAAAACTTAGGATATTGTTTGGTAAAAGTAACAATATCTACTTCGTGTCCGTCAGCTTGAAAAGCCTTTGCAAGTCTTTCGTTATATGTAGCAATTCCACCTCTAAAAGGATGTGCTGGTCCAATAATAACTATTCTCATTAGAAATTTTAGCTAAAATGATTCTTTGGTAAAGATATTGAATCAATATGAATGCAGATATAAAGAAGAACATAAAACCACTGTTGTTTGTTTTTTTATTTATAACTCTTTTGGGTGAGATTAATCACACGCATCTCAATAGTATATTATAGATAAGTTCTTTGGTAAAGAAGGGAATGGTTTTAAATGAGTACTGTGTAACATGGGTTAAATTTATTATCCTATTTATGTGAAAATTACATCGTTATTAAAATAGGGTGTAATGTATTCTATATAGTTTATTTTGTGTTTATTGTGTTGTATTTTTTTATATATATTTGTGTGTATCATGAAATTATTAAAACAGTATGTTGTTTTATTATAAGGTGATTTTTTATGTAAATAATACTATTCTGATTAAGAAATCAGACATTTAATTTGAAAAAATCCCAAATACTGATTAAAACTTAACAAGGTGATCAAAAAAAGCCTATTTCACCTGAAAATTCCAGTAGTTTTGAGATAAGAGATAATGATCCATTATAATTTAAAATTTAACAAGAAAGATACAAAAAGGTTTGTGCGAGTCCTCTTTTGTATCTTGTAAAGAGATGATTTTATCATCTCTTTTTTTTGTGCTTGAAAATTTGATATTTGATTTTTTTACGAATTGTATGAACACTTATTTACCAAGAGTCTTATTCAATATTGGAAACCTATAGTTTTCCTTGAAAAAAGCCATTCAAATTACCAAATGAAAAATTGATTTTCCTATATTTGTTTTTCGAATAAAAAGACAAAATAAGCATGACTTTAATAAAATCCATCTCGGGTATCCGAGGAGAAATAGGAGGGAAGGTAAATGATGCACTTACCCCAATAGATATTGTAAAATTTGCTTGTAGCTATGGGAAATGGTTACAAGATCGTCATAATGGAAAAATTAAAATAGTTATTGGACGAGATGCAAGAATTTCAGGTCCATTAGTACAATCTTTAGTAATCTCTTCTCTTCAAATGATGGGAATTGATGTAATCAACTTAGATTTATCCACAACACCAACGGTAGAAATGGCAGTGGTTTGGGAATCAGCCCAAGGAGGAATCATCCTTACGGCAAGTCATAACCCAAAACAATGGAATGCGTTGAAACTATTAAATGAAAAAGGAGAATTTATTTCGGCAGCAGATGGACAAAGAATTTTAGATATAGCATCAGAAGAAAGTTTTGATTTTGCTAAAGTTGGTGATTTAGGTAGCATAAAAACTGTTGAAAATGCAATTGATTTGCATATAGAAAAAATCATGGATTTACCTCTAGTAAATGGTGATTTGAATAAGAAAAAGCCTTTAAAGATTATTGTAGATGCCATCAACTCAACTGGAGCAATTGCCATTCCGAAAACATTGGAAGCGCTAGGATATACAGACGTTGAAGTGATGTTCTCTGAGATGCACGGAGATTTTGAGCATAACCCAGAGCCTTTAAAAGATCATTTAAAAGCATTATCTGATCGAATTATAGAAACAAAAGCCGATTTGGGAATCGTGGTAGATCCTGATGTAGATCGTTTAGCTTTTGTATGTGAAGATGGATCTATGTTTGGAGAAGAATATACATTAGTAGCTGTTGCAGACTATATTTTGGATCACACACCAGGAAACACAGTTTCTAATATGTCCTCTACAAGAGCCCTAAGAGATATTACCGAAGAAAAAACAGCATACAAAGCTTTTAGTTCTGCCGTAGGGGAAGTAAATGTTGTAGAAATGATGAAAAAAGAAGACGCTATTATTGGAGGAGAAGGTAATGGTGGAGTTATTTACCCAACACTTCACGCAGGAAGAGATGCTATGGTGGGAACGGCTTTATTTTTAAATCATTTTGTAAATACAGACAAAAGTATGACGGAGTTTAGAGACCAATACCCGTCTTATACTATTGCAAAAAAGAAAATACAACTAACACCTCAAATAAATGTAGATGCAATTTTGTCTTCAATGGAAGAAAAGTATCGCAATAACTATGAGGTTAACACCATTGATGGTGTAAAGATATATATAGAGAAAGAATGGGTTCACATGAGAAAATCTAATACTGAGCCAATTATCAGAATCTATGCAGAATCTTCAAATGAACAATCCGCAAATAATTTAGCAGATCGTTTCATTGGAGAAATTAAAGAACTTATATAAAACTAACAATATGAGAGTGTACCTAGACAATGCCGCTACTACGCCCATGGATTCACAAGTAGTGGATGCTATGGCAGATGTTCTAAAGAACTATTTTGGAAACCCATCATCTACCCATTTTTTGGGAAGAAAAAGTAAGGGTCTAATAGAGTCATCAAGAAAAAATGTGGCGAAACATCTCAATTGTCTTCCCTCAGAAATCGTTTTCACTTCTGGAGGTACCGAAGCCGACAATATGGCAATCAATTGTTCTGTAAGGCATTTAGATGTTAAACATATCATAACCTCTGAATTAGAACATCATGCTGTAGGGCATACAGCAGAGAATATCAAGGATATTGAAGGAATAAAATTATCTTATGTTAGCGTAGATAAAAAAGGACATGTTGATTTAGATCATCTAGAGCAACTGTTGTCAGACAATCCTGAAAAAACTTTGGTTTCGCTTATGTACGCCAATAATGAGATCGGAAACCTACTTCCAGCTAAAGAAGTTTCTACTATTTGTAGAAAGCATGGTGCTTATTTTCATACAGATACCGTTCAGTCTATGGCTCATTATGCCTATGATTTAGAAGATTTCGATGTAGACTTTATCACTTGTGCTGCCCATAAATTTCATGGTCCAAAAGGAATCGGTTTTCTATATATCAATAAAGATGTAAAGGTTGCACCAATGATTCATGGAGGTGCACAGGAAAGAGGATTCCGTGGAGGAACAGAAAATCTTGCGGGAATTGTAGGTCTTTCAAAAGCAATGGATGTTGCTTATGAAGACCTCGAAGGACATAAAAATCATATTGAATCAGTAAAAAAACATATGATTAGTCAATTGGAGGAAAAGCTTCCTGGCGTGTATTTTAATGGAGATTCGGCAAATTTAGATAGAAGCTTATATACTGTTTTAAATGTTTCACTTCCCGAAACACCAAATGCAGCCATGTTATTATTTCATCTAGATATCTTGGGAATCTGTTGTTCTGGAGGTTCTGCCTGTTCATCTGGGTCAGATAAAGGCTCTCATGTTTTGGAAGGAATTAAAGCAGATATGAATAGACCAGCGGTAAGATTTTCTTTTTCAAAATTTTCTACAGTAGAAGAAGTAGATTATGCCGTTGAAAAACTTGTAGAACTCTATAAAAAGGCAGGAGTTTTATCGTAAACTAACGAATAAATTTTTATTGTTTTGTCAGTTCAGCCTGTCCCGACCCATCGGGAAGTGATTTCTCTGTAGAGAAACGGAAAAGAGTTCTCGATACAATTTTTGATTCCATTGCTTTCCATCAAAAACCACTCGAACTGACAGAGTTGATACAATTTTTATATCTCTGTCAGTTCAGCCTGTCCCGACCCATCGGGAAGTGATTTCTCTGTAGAGAAACGGAAAAGAGTTCTCGATACAATTTTTGATTCCATTGCTTTCCATCAAAAACCACTCGAACTGACAGAGTTGATGCAATTTTTATATCTCTGTCAGTTCGAGTGATTTCTTTGTAGAGAAACGAAAAAGAAATTGTATCGAGAACTTCCCACTTACATTAAAACACACCCAAAAACAAAGGATAATCCTCTGTATTAACATTTTTTAAGAATTAAAATAATTATCCAAGAGTAAATTAAGGTTAATATCTCTATATTAGAGCTGTTTTAATCATTTTTATTCTTTTAGTATGTTTAGATTATTTTTCTTTTTATTGTTTATCTTTCCAATAAGCCTTATTGCTCAAAATATTGATTTTGATATTTTGAATCCTGATTTTAAAGGAGATACAATTCGATATGCCGTACATGAAGATGTCAATTCCGATGGTGAGATTGATTTAGTAATTACCGGTGAAAATTCGATAGTTTATTATGAAAATAGAGGTGCAAATTTCTTTAAACCACATAGGTATTATCATATATTAAATACAGAGATTGTTTTAAAAGCCTCTGATTTTAACGGGGATTCAAATTTGGACTTCATTTCAATTATTGATTCAAATTTATATATTCTATTTTCAGATAATCAGAATAATTTAACAAAGCAGTTTTTAGGGGTTTATACCAAAAAAACGGCATTAGAAATAGCAGATTTTGATCAAGATAGTGATCAAGATATATTGGTGGGAACCAGTGCGGGACTAAGATTATTGTCAAACGATGGTACGGGAAATTTTACTCAACAAGTTTTGGAATCTCAATCCAATAAAAACCTCGCATTGTTGGATATGAACGGCGATCAAATTCAAGATGCAGTTTCTTTTGCGATAGTTTCAGACTCCATAGGAATACTACAATATAATGCAGGGAATTCTTCGGGATTTGTTGCTCAAACTACTGCAGTAGATACCATTATAGGGATTATTTATCCAAATCCCAATTGGCCATCATTCACTTGGACGTATTCAGTAAATGAGCTAGCAGTATATAATCCTAAACCAAACTCAAAGGACACGACTAAGCAAATTTTAATTAACTATAAAAACAATTGGAATCGATTTGCAATATATGCTTTAGAAAATGAGTGGGTACAAAAACAAGATACTTTTATCTATATAAATAGTCAAGTAGAATATGAATGTGGGTTTCAAGATTTAAATAATGATTCAATAATGGATATTTATGGAATGGCATCAGTTGGTGCAACGTTTTCTGGATTTCCAATTGAGTTTCACTTTTATAAAGATCCACAAACTTATGCAACCACCTATTTCCCTAAGGAAACGAGCTTCTTTCTAACTAGAAAGCAATATGTAAAATTAGAATATTCCGATTTTGATAATAATGGAATAGTTGACACACTAAGAGTGGGGTATAAAACAGTGTATCCTTCTACTACGCCTACAGAATATACTTTTAGTTTATATTTAAACAATCAAGCTCAAATACTTTCAAATCCAGCTCAGCCTTTAAATTATTCTGCGACGAATACTCATGATGGCGATTTTGTTGAGTTAATGGCATTGGCAGATGGAAATATTATTGTACAAGAGAATAAAAATGAGGGTTTTAAAAAATCGGTAGTTGCCCAAGCAGATACAGCAAATATTCCTTTTTGGTTAGCATTTAAACAAGATGCCGACAAAAATCATACGGCACCATACTACTTTAATTATAGTGGTAATTTTTTCTTAATAGATAGTACAACAAATGCCTATTATCAGCCTAAAATGAATCACGGACAAATGAGCCAGATAAAGGCAACAGGAATTGGAGATTTAAACCACGACGGTAAAGTAGATTTAGTAAGTTTTAATACCAGTTTTGATCTAAAAATTCATTACAATCAAACAGGAATAGACTCAACACTTAGTGATGTAATGGTGGATCCATATTTGAATAATTTGAGAATTACCTCCATTGAAGTTTTGGATATCAATAATGATAACTTGAATGATATTGTTTGTTTTACGAGAATAAAAAAACAAACAGCCCCTTATGTATATCGATATTATTTCTACACCCAAAATAGCAACGGAAGCTTTACAAAATTTTCCAAAAGTTTTACCACTTTTTATAAAGGTCTTGTAGATGTTGATCAAGATGGTTTTGATGATATTGTATTAAAATACGGATGGCATAGATATGATGGTGTTGATGATTTTGATACTCTACAGAGTCTTCCTTTTGATACTGCAAATAATATGATCATTGAAAATGTGGGAATGATTAATCATGACGGTTTTATTGATTATTTAGTCTTGCAAAATGGTAAACATCACTTATATCTTTCTGATTTCGATGGAAATTATCACGATTCTTATGAAATTAATGATGCAATACTTAATGAAGGAATTCAAAACTATTATTTTGCTGACTACAATGCCGATGGATTTATGGATATGATTGATAAAAGAAATTTCCGTGTTTATTTACAGAAAATTTGCCCCGAAATTTCATCAATTTCCGTTTCTCCTAGTCATTATTCTGTAGGTGACTCGGTCGTTTTAATTTCTAATTCAGAACCATCAGATTCCATTACATGGAAAATAGATAACAGTACTTTACAAGAAGGGAATGAGGCATACTTTATAGCCAATGGAGATTCTAATAAAGTGGTGGTATATATGCAAAGTGGAAATTGTCTAGACTCATTGGAGCTAATGCTTTATCCAGATTTATCCATTAAAGAATATCATAAAAATACTGTTTTTAGCTTAGTGCCTAATCCAGGACGAGATTTTGTTCAGCTATATTCAAATTTGCCTAATGAAGAACAGATACATTTCCTCCGTTTTAGAAATGCATTAGGATTTGAATTGAAATTCATCGAAGGAGAAGAAAACATTATTTCTGTGGATGACTTACCCGCGGGAGTCTATTTTGTTGAGATAAAAACAAATAAGAATTACTATCGTTCTAAATGGACAAAGCAGTAGTACTTTTTTTCACCAAAAGATGATAAATAATCCAAGAAATTGCCGAGTAAACAAAGATTCCTAAAAACATGGGCAGAATATTGTTATCAAAATTTTGCCCAACAAGTATTCCTAAAGGAATGGATATAAATGTAGAAAATGCACCAACAACAGAAGTGGCAATTCCTGCTATATGTCCTAAAGGTTCGAGAATAATGGCATTTGTATTTCCAAAAATAATTCCAACGAGAAACAACATCCAACCCACAAGAAACACAAAAACAGGAAAGATGATAAGTGAAGGGTCAAATGCAATCACTAAGGCAACAATTCCAGAGCTTATTGCTAAAAGAGTTAAAGCTCGTTTGACAAGATTCTCCATTCCAAAAAGTGTCACTAATTTTCTATTTAAGAAGGAAGCAGTACCAATGAAAAGAGCGAAAACGCCAAACCATATTGCAAAATACTTTTCTTGATGATATACTTTGTCAACTATTTGCTGAATAGAGTTTAAGTATCCTAAAAATAAACCTAAAATGAAGCCTGAAATAATGGTGAAGTATCTCGATTTTTTGTGGGCATAAATTTCTTTTAAAGCTTTAAAACTATTTCTAAAACTTAAAGGAATTCTATGAGTTTCGGCTAAAGTTTCTTTCTGTCTTAGATAAAACCAAAGTGTGGTAGCAGAAGCCACAATCAAAATGAGCAAAAAGATTCCTTTCCAGTTAATTATTTCTAATAAAATATCGCCTAAACTAGGGGCGAGGGCAGGAACGATAATAAAAAATGACATAATTAAAGACATTACCTTTGCCATTTCTTCTCCTTTAAATTGATCTCTAATAATCGCCACACATACAATTCTATTGGCAGAAAGACCAATTCCTTGTAGCATTCTACCAGCACTCATCCAATAGATATCTTCTGTAAAAAGACAGAGAAAAGAACCTAAAACAAAAACCCAAAAACCAATGAAAATGGCTGGTTTCCTACCTAATGCATCAGAAATAGGACCATAGAAAATTTGTCCTATTGCCATTCCTAAAAATACCATGGAAATAATCAGTTGAATTTGATTTTCATTTTCCAACTGTAAATCTTGGCTCATTTGAGGAAAAGCTGGCAACATGATATCAATGGTAAGAGCTACCAAGGACATCATTATTGCCATCATGGGAATAGAAAGACTTTTGAGTTTATCCAAAATTAGTTTTTCAGAGATTTTTGATAAGCGTAGCTACGCCATTTTTCAATGACTTCTTTCATGTCATCTGCCAATTCTGAGTCGAAACTCATCCATTCTTTTGTAGTTGGATGCTCAAAACCAAGTGTCTTTGCATGTAGGTTTTGCCTAGGAGCTAGGGCAAAACAATTATTTACAAATTGTCGATATTTTGTAAAAGTAGTTCCTTTGAGTATTTTGTCTCCACCATATTCTGGATCTCCAAAAAGTGGATGACCGAGATATTGGAAATGTACACGAATTTGATGTGTTCTTCCTGTTTCTAACTGGCACTCAACTAGGGTTGTGTAGCCAAAACGCTCAACTACTTTGTAGTGTGTAACGGCATGTTTTCCTTCAGATCCATCTTCAAAAACATAACGTAATTGTCTGTTTTTTCGAGATCTACCAATATGTCCTACAATTGTTCCTTCGTCTTCAATGACATCTCCCCAAACAAGGGCAAGATATTTTCTTTTGGAAGTTTTCTCTGCAAATTGTTCAGATAAATAAGCTAAAGCAGCATCAGTTTTGGCTACAACCAATAATCCTGAAGTAAGTTTATCGATTCTGTGAACCAAGCCTGGTCTTCCTTCTTCTCGTGGAGTGGCAAGCTGATTTATATGAAACAATAAAGCATTTACGAGTGTTCCAGAGTAATGACCGTAGGAAGGATGAACGACCATTCCTGCTGGTTTGTTGACTACAACAAGGTCATCATCTTCATAAATAATATCCAATGGAATATCTTCGGCAATAAGCTCATTGCTAAACACAGGATAAGGCTTAGAAATAGAAATGACATCATTAGGTCTTACCTTATAGTTGGATTTTACGTTTTGATCATTTACCGTTATCAAACCGTTTTCACACATCTGTTGGAGCTTAGTTCTAGAGTATTTTTCCCTAGAAATATGATTGAGAATGTATTTGTCTATTCTAATACTTTCTGCACCAGGCTCCACAATTAGGTTTTCGTGTTCGTAATTTTCTTCTGATTGTTCTTTCATAACTTTCTTATACCTTCTTTAAATCTTCTACCATTTGAACAGGATTTTCTGCTCTAAAAACAGAAGAACCAGCCACTAAAACATCTGCACCTGCTGCAGTCAGTTCTTTATAATTTCCTAAGCCAACACCACCATCTATTTCAATTAAGAAATCTCCACCTTTTTCGGTACGTAATGCCACAAGTTCTTTTACTTTAGAATAGGTGTTTTCAATGAATTTTTGACCTCCAAAACCAGGGTTTACAGACATAATACAAACTAAATCGAGGTCTTGAATTACCTCACTTAATACAGATACAGGTGTGTGAGGATTGAGAGCAACTCCGGCTTTCATACCATGGGCTTTTATATTCTGTAAGCTTCTATGAAGATGGTTGCAAGCTTCGTAATGTACTGTTAGATAATTGGCTCCGAGTTTTGCGAAGGTTTCTGTATATCTATCAGGATCTACGATCATTAAATGAACATCGATTGTTTTTTTTGCATGTTTTGAAATTGCATCCAAAACGGGCATTCCAAATGAAATATTAGGAACAAAAACTCCATCCATTATATCAATATGAAACCAGTCTGCTTGACTTTCGTTAATCATTTCGATATCTCTTTGAAGATTGGCAAAATCAGCTGCCAATACCGATGGGGCAATCAATGGCTTTTTCATAAAAAGGTTTTTTTGAAATAAAAATAGGAGCAAAGTTACTAAAAACTCATACTCCTATTCAATTTACTTGTTGGTATAATACGGTAGAAGGTTTCTGTAAAACTCATAAATCTACCATAGTCAATTGTTTGTACCTTATTTTTCTATAAAGAAACCGATGTTTTCACCCATTTTTATGGTGGTTTCAAAATGATTTTGAGTGTTTTCTATTAAATCTTCTGCAAAATGCATGGTGTTTTTTTGAAAAAGAAGCACCAAAGTAGAGCCTCCAAAAGCAAAATACCCTTTTTCTTGTCCTTTTTCAACAGTAGTATTGGCTTGGTGTGTTTGGATGATACTTCCTGTCATGGTAGCCCCTACATCACAAATGAGATATTTCCCAGACTTTGGATGTTCTACTTCCACGTATTCTCTTTTATTCTCTAAAAAAATTTCCAAATTTTTCTTCAGAGCCAATGGAGAAACTGAATAATAATCGCCTTTTATTTTAATATTCTCACCCACAACACCGGCTGTAGGGAAATGATAACGGTGATAATCTACAGGTGCTAAGCGAATAATTGCCATTCCACCGTCAAGATATTTTTCAGATACTTTTTTGTTCTGAATGAATCGATGGATATCAAACAAACTACCTTTTATAAAAAATTGTTGACTGGCTTCAAGGGTAGGGAAAACTAAAATTTTACCATCGGCAGGTGAGATAATTCCTTCGGCTATAGGGCGTGCTTCGGGTTTTATTTTTCTATAGAAAAAATCATTAAAGGATTGAAAACCTGTTGAAGGAATAATATAGTCATCCATTTTCATTTGAAATTGATCAATAAAAGCTTGAATTCTTTTAATAGATCTTTTGGAGTCCATGTGTTTTCCTACAAAAGAAGAAATCCATTTTCTTTTGAATAGCTGATGTAACAAAATTTTACCTAAAGGATTTTGCCCGTATAAAAAACGAATCATTCCTCCGCTAGGAACTTCTTCTGTTAAAACCTTTTTACTTTGTCTTTCAATATATTGTATCTGATCTTTTTCTTGGCTCATCTGTGGTATCAAAATATCGGGCAATTTACGCTAAATCGTGAAATTGAGCATCAAAAAACAAAAAGCCTCTAAAAAGAGGCTTGAATCTATTAGTACTTTGATGCTTTCCATTTTTTAATAAAACTTTGGAATACTAAAATACCTATAAAACATCCCAAAAATATACTGTAAATCTCTATACCACGAGGAAGATATTTTATCTCTTGCGGAGTATATGAGCATGGTGAAATTTTCTCATAGGTCCAATTTTCTGAGATGGCGAAATAGAGTATAGGTAAAATCATTACCATTGCTGGTAAGAGAATATTAATGGAAATAGATTTTAGTTTACGAGAAATTTGCTCTTTTTGAATGATATACAAACTTATCATGATGATTAATAGAACATAAAAAAGTAGTGCAAGTGACTGGAATTTATGGGGAATGTCAATAAAAACATTTAGTATTCCAAATAAAATCATGAGCGCACCTGCTACTGGAATAGAAATAAGGAAGTTTAAAATTTCTGTCCATTTAAAAATCATAAAGAAAACTGAGAGTAAAAGACTCAGAAGCAAAAGCCCCATAATAGATTCCAATTTTATGATTTTTTGGTGTCGGTAATTCCCCGTTAAATTATCCCAATTTCTTTCCTCATAATATCGTTTTTCTGGAGTGTAATAAGCATTGGGGTTGCTGTCATATAAATAATGACACTCCGTAGATACGGTATTATAAAGGTCTTCGTCATTTGCGTTGAAATAGGAGTCGGAACTAATTAAGGCAATGGGGTAATTTTTGAATTGATAAGTTTTATGATACTTTATAATTTCTTTTACAGAAATATCATAATTGATTTGGTATTTATCTAATACACCAACAAATCCTTCGATAATTTCTTGCAATTTTTTATAATCTTTTTGGGCTATAATATTTTCAATCTTACTTTTAGATTCTTTTAAAATACTGTTATATAGCTCTTTATCTTCAGAGTTGTTTCTTTCGTTGTAGGTGAGTCTCTGAAATCTAGATAAATAATTCGGTCTGTTTACAAAGTTATAAATTGATGTAAAATGAATTTTTTCTTTGTTTTCTGGAGAAAAGAAAGCATCAAAAATAGTCTTATTTCTACAAGAATCAAGATCTAAGTACTCAAGTTTGGATTTATAGTATAGAAATGAATATACGCCATCAGTAAACGTATGTGTATTTTGGTATAATAGCTCAGGATCTAATGCTCCTTTATCTAGTTCCATCCTACGCTCAAGAAGGTTTTTATTTTTGATTTTTAAAGAATTTGGATTCCAAAATAAAACATTATGATGGGGGCTTACTAAGCTAGGATCCAAAAGATGATTATTAATTTCTGAAACCAAAAAAGGTTGCGCTTCCAATACTTTGATATAATCGTGATGAAATTGCTCTGTGATAATAGTTTTATTTTTTATCTTGGCACCTGCGGTGAATGGGATATAGGCACTGACAAGTATAAAAAAAGGCAGCAGTAATAAAAAAAGCATCTTTGTAAAATAGCCTTTAGTAATAGGGTAATAATTCCTTATTGCTCCTAGTTTATAAAAACGAATAGACCAAAGAGCCACAATTAAAATTGCAAAAAAGAGGTGAAAAGTATAGATTCCATTATTTTCATAAAATCTAGTGAAATGTAGATCGTTTGCCAAATCAAGATTCCATAATGCGTAACCAGATATAAAAGCAAAAATCCATAAAGCAATCCCCATTGCAACAAACTCAAAAAATCGAGTTTCAAAAACAAGCGGGTAGTTTTCAAGAAGGTATTTTTTAAATTTTTTCATAATCATTTTATTGTTGGAAGAAACGTCTTGAAGATTGAGAAATATCTCGAATATAACGAATGGCTTGACTTTGTTCTGCAAACACTTTTAATACTTCGGAGAAGTTGATTTTATTAAAATGAATAATATAATAGCCTCCGTTATAGTGTATTTCTTGAAGAGTTTCTTCTTTAAATAGTTTTTTAATATCATCGGTGGATGCGTCTATTTCTAGTTCAATAACCACTTGATTATCATTTTTTTCTTCATTTTGCTGATGTAGATAAGTGGGTTTACCATTTTTTAGAAAAATTATATGATCTGCTATCTTTTCTACTTCATAAAGTTGTTGAGAACTTAAAATGATTCCTATAGGATTAGAAAGACTTTCTGAGATTGATTTGAGATCCTCGAGAACCAATTGTTGATTAAGAATGTCAAGATTTGCAAGTGGCTCATCTAATAAGAGAATTTTTGGTTTTCTCAACATTGTTTTTGCGAGTTCAAATCGCATTTTATAACCCGATGAAAGCTCAGCCCATTTCATGTCCTTAAATTTCCAAAGATCAAAACGAATCATATATAAATTAACAAGGAGCTCGTTATCCTCTGCAAACACACCATTTTGACTCGCAATATATTTGAGATTTGTTTTAATGGCACCATAACTTTTTGGTGTTCTTTGAGGAATATAAACCAGTTCTGTTCTTAGTTTGTAATCTTTGGCATCAGAAAAAGGGTAGGAGAGCATTCCCGAAGAAATATTCAAATCTTGAGCAAGAATGCGTAAAAGTGTGGTCTTTCCGTTACCGTTTTCACCCACAAGACCAATAATTTCTCCCTTTGAAAGAGAAAGATTGATTTCCTCTAGCTGGAAATTTGTGAATTTTTTACAAATATCTTTAGCTTTAAGTAGTTGATGTTGATTCTGTATAACAAATTCTACTTCTTTGAGTTCTTCAATAATCTTTTGAGCCTGTTGTTTAAATTTTTCAGCATCTTCTTTTTGGAAATAAAAAATATCAGCCAGTGGAATTATTTTCTCAGAAATTTGTCTTCTTTTAGCATCCAAAACACAATCTACTAGTTTTCTAAATGCCAAAGAAATATCATTAGAATTTAGATGGCTTTGGATTTCTTGAAGTTTTTGATGAAATTTTTTCATAGGTTAATTCTAAATATATGTTTGCAAACGATGTTTCTATCCACTTATTGTATTCTTTTTAGTAGACAATCATTTATAGATTCTTATTGTCAAAAAAATATCCTTAAAATAAGAAATTCAGTAAAAAGTGTTTAAACTCCGTCGATTTGTATTTACTTTTCGTTTTTTTTATGCTTTATTTTGTAGAGTCAAATTTCCAACTTTCATGAAATCAATTTTTAAGAAAATGCTTATTACTTTATTCACTATTATTGGGCTTTTTATTATCGCCTATATTCTTGTTGTAAATTTTGTTCCAGATTTTGGAGGAGATATTTCCGAAGAAAGAAAAAAACGATACCAAAATTCTAGTCAGTTTAAAGAGGGAGTGTTTAAAAATGTAATCAAAGCACCAAAAGATTTAAATTTTGGAGAAACCATACAAATGGCTTATTATTTTTTTACCACTAAAACAAATAATCCTAGACCAAACACCGATTTGGAAGTTCAAAAATTAGATTCGGCTTCAGTTGCCAATTATCAAGGTGATGCGAGACTCTTTTGGTATGGGCATTCAAGTTTTTTACTTCAAATTCAGGGCTTGAATATCTTTTTAGATCCAATGCTTGGAGAAGTTCCTGCTCCTCTACCATTTTTAAGTGGAAAAAGATTTAATAAATATCACCCTTTAGATCTTGAAAAAATAGAGCAAATGGATGCCGTTATTATCTCTCATGATCACTATGATCATTTGGATTATAAAAGTATCCTGAAAATTAAGGAAAAAGTAAAGATGTTTTTTGTTCCTTATGGAGTAGGCGTTCATTTAGAAAAATGGGGAATTCCATCAGAAAAAATAAAAGAAATGGACTGGTGGGAGGAAACCAATTTTAAAGGCTTGAAGCTTGTTTGTACCCCAGCTCAGCATTTTTCTGGAAGAAAAATGAATAACCGTATGAGTACTTTATGGAGTTCTTGGGTTATCCAAAATAAAGAAGAAAAGATTTTCTTTAGTGGAGATAGTGGTTATGGAGATCACTTCAAAGAAATTGGAGAAAAGTATGGACCATTTGATATTGCACTTATGGAGTGTGGGCAATATGATAAAAAATGGGCTGATATTCACATGATGCCCGAGGAAACTGCACTTGCTGGAGTAGATGTACGGGCAAAAAAAATGATGCCAATTCACTGGGCTGGATTCAAGCTGGCACTTCATGAATGGACTGATCCAATAAAACGAGTGAAAACAAAAGCAAAGGAACTTAATTTACCAATGATTAGTCCAGAAATTGGAGCCGAAATTTTGGTGAAAGATTCTACAGATCATTTGAAAGAAAATCATTGGTGGGAAACTATTTAATACCTTACGTTGTTAATTTACATACTGATATATGCCCCCTTTTGAAGGGGGAAGGGGGGATGTTTACCGCTTACGTTGTTAATTTACTCACTGTTTAAGCCCTCCCGAAATGTCGGACAAGCTATTTGAAGGGGGCAGGGGGATGTTATACCAAGTAAACGCATCCGAAAAAGAAGCTAGAACTTATTGGTAAATTAACACCGTAAACGGTATTACACCAAGTAAACACCCCCGAAAAATAAACTAAAACTATGAGTAATTAAATATAATATCGACTACTAATCTTGTTTGAATGAGATGAACGGTCTCGTGTATGAGTAGTAGCAGATTTCTACTCACAAACCTTTCGGTTTTGTACTGACCTGTGTTTTATATTTATCACTTAAACCGCTATTACTTATACACATTGTTGAACTAAACCCGTTTCACGGGTAGTTTTTTCCCAAAATTACTTAAAACTACAAAATTCTCTAATTTTAAGAAAGTTAAAATTACCGATTATGAAAAAAGACCTTTGATTACTCAAAAGTCTTCTCTTTATCTTCTTAAGTCCTGAAAAATGGATTTGTATAACCTAAATTTATTTGTCGCAAAACCCATAGTGTTTTGAAATGTTTTTCGAAACGCAAGCAACAGCGTGGGTTTTAGTCAACATTGTCTTCAGATTTTGCTCTGCGAGCAATCCGAAGACTTAGTTATTATATGGCGCTTTTACACTATTCCTTTGTCTTGAAGATAGCACATACACATATAGCTAAATTCATTTTCTTTACCACTAAATTCCATTATTTCATTCATTAAAATGTCTTTAAGAGCTTGAATTGGTTCTCTTTCGTATTTGTCAATTAAACTTTGAAGTTCTTTAATTTTTTCCGTTCTTCTCTCAATCAGTTCTTTCCTATTCAATTCAATTGTTTTCCAAGTTATTTCTCCTCTTTTGCTGTCATTAATATGCATTATTAAAGGTCCAAAAAAAGAAAGATGTTTGGTGATATTATCTTTGAAAGGGTTTATCAATTTAGATTCGCCCTTTCCGACATAATTTCTTTTACTGTTATTACACCAATAGCAAGCAAAAGTTAGATTAGACCAATTGAACGACAATCTAGGGTAAACAGCTTTTGGTATAATATGTTCGATATCTCCAGGATATTGATGTGTTACTTGACTTTCGCAGTAAGCGCACTTTTCTTTAGTCTCTAATTTAACTTGACTTTTTACCTGAGGGTGATTGTATCTATTTTTGTCATTTGTGGGTACTGCTTGACCCTTATTAATGTATTCCATCACAGTTTTAGTCCAATTTAACGCATTGTCAACTAAAACTTGAGGTTTATCAAGTTCTTTTAGTTGAATCATTTTTCTTTGCTTTTTTGGATTAAATCTGCTACCGAAGTGTGAACAAATTTTTCAAGACCAACACGCTTTAACTCTGACTTAAATTGTTCTATATTTTCAGGTGTTATACCTTTTTCAGAGTATTTGTTTAAAATCTCATCTATCTGATTATTTACCCATTCAGGTTTAGTAGATTCAATTCCTAGAACATCTCTCAGTATATCGTTAGCACTTCCTGATTTCTCTATATTATCAAGAAGGATTGAACTTACTTTATTATTCTCGTTGTAATTCAGCACGTACACTTTTGAGTCTGGCACAGAACTAATAATAAATGGATTATGAGATGCAATTATAAATTGGGCACGTGGGAATGCTTTTAAGAAGTTTGGAAGCAACGACTTTTGCATTTCAGGATGCAGATGGTTTTCTGGTTCATCAAACGTTACGCAAAATGGTTGATTATTATTTTCAAACATAAATATTTGCCAAGCTAAATCTATGATTGATGCAATACCACCCGATACAGCATCCATAGCAAATTCACCCGATTTTGTTTCCAAAATAACTTCTGGAATCCTGATTGATATTTTCTCAAAGCCAAGTTTTGGTGGCAAAACATTTTTCAAAACGTCTTGAAAGCCTTCAAAAATTCTAACAGCCTCATCATTTCTGCTAACAATTTGATTTCCATAGCCAAAAGTTGCTAGGGAAATTAGAGTTTCTTTGATAAAGTAAGTTTCGGATTTGGGTATGCTAGAAGACCCTTGATATCTCTGATGCTTAACACTTCTATAATTTTGATAAGCCATTTGTTTAGATATGGCTTGGGTGGAAATGTTAGGTACATTTTGATATTTGTAAATTGGTCTGTGTGAAGGAATATGAAAACCTGAAATAGGTTGTTGAGATGAAAATTGTATTCCATATGTTGAACCAACTTGCGTAGGTACCATAATATTGGTGTTTGTACCATTGATGTAACTTATATTACCGACTACGTTTTGATTATTCCTATTAACATTTGATGATTCTGAGCTAAAAAGGTCTTTCCCAAAATCACTAAAGAATTTTAATCTTCCAGTCTTTTTGTCTTTCTTAGGTGTACCAACAAGCTGACTTGGCCAACCAAAATGCCTATTTAAAAGCCCAAGAATAGTTGTCTTTCCAGCTCCATTTGCTCCAGTGATTATTGTTAACCTCGGATGAAAATCGATATCAATATTTTCATATTGTCTCCAAGTATTAATTCTTATTTTCTTAAACATTCAGATTGTTTTTAAATGCCATATAACAACTGTATAAACACTCCCTTGTATAACATAGGTGTGTTTATACGCCCTATATATTTTGTTTACCCAAATCTAATGAATCCAATGGGTTTATCAAATCAATGAGTTGATTTTTTGCTATATGCGTATAAATTTCGGTTGTTTTTAGGGATGTATGTCCTAAAAGGATTTGAATGGTTCTTAGGTTGGTTCCACTTTCTAGCAAATGTGTTGCGAAACTATGGCGTAGCATATGAGGAGTAACTTTTTGGGGAATATTGGCTTTTTTTGCTAAGTGATGCACAATTTTACCTACACTATGGGATCGCTATGTCTTGTCGTGAGGTTTTACCAAAAAACAAACAACAAACCGATCTTTTCCTACCAAAAAAAGACCTTTGATTGCTCAAAAGTCTTCTCTTTATCTTCTTAAGTCCTGAAAAATGGATTTGTATAGCCTAAACTTATTTGTCGCAAAACCCATAGTGTTTTGAAATGTTTTTCGAAACGTAGCAACAGCGTGGGTTTTAGTCAACATTGTCTTCAGATTTTGCTCTGCGAGCAATCCGAAGACTTAGTTATTGGGCTTAGTTTTTTATTAGGTTCATTATTAATTTCAGAACAGTTTCTCTTTGCTCTGGTGAACTTTGAGCAACAGTAAGTGCTAATGTTACAAGAGTGTTGTCATTTATCTTTCGCTCACCATTTTCATTCAGGTGGTGTCCGTTTTGCTCAAGAAACCACACAAACATAAATGAACCAATCCTTTTATTTCCATCACTAAAAGGATGGCCTTTAATGATTGAGTATAGCAGTTGCACAGCCTGTTCTTCTATAGTTGGATATGCAAGTTCTCCGAAAACAGTTTGAGAGATGCTCCCTAAGATTCCTTGAAAATAATCATCTTTTTCATTACCAAATAGTTCGCTGGCTTCTCCTTTGGAAATCAAATTAGATTTGAGCTGCTGAATCGCATTTTTAACATCATCATAGTTTATGACATAAATTAAATCCTTGTTCAGGTTTTCTGATGATAGTTCGTCCTTGTCGTATTTATCAAGTAACTCAAATGATTTTGAATAGTGTTCGATTATTGAAAGTAGTCCATCAGTTAATGCTTTCTGAGTTTGAAATAGCGCCTCGTTGAGTTGATTGATTTCCTTTTGTAATGTTTCTACTTTTTTTTGTTCGGTTTGAAGCAATTTTTGATTAATGGAGTATCCTTTGAGCAAATATTCTTTCAGTCTTTGAGTTGCCCATTTTCTGAACTCTGTACCTACCTGAGATTTTACTCGATATCCAACTGAAATGATAATATCCAAATTGTAGATTGATATTTTTCTGGACACTTCTCGATTTCCTTCTTTTTGAACTTGGCGGAATTCCCGCCAAGTTGATTCTTTGTCGAGTTCACCTTCTTTATATATATTCTTGATGTGTTCTCCAATTGTTCTTCTTGCTTTACCGAACAACTCCATGATCTGTTGTTCAGTCACCCAAACGGTATCTTTTTCACCGTCAATCACTACCTGGAACTCAGTCTGTCCTCCTTGTGGTTTGAATACAACCACCTCACTATTTTTTATTTCAGGTAGATTCATATGTCAATATACGCCTTTTTTAATTAAGCCCAACGGGCTTGGCTATGCACAGTACGGGAATAGAAAGGAAGTAACTAGCGCCTTTAGCCGCGAACCTAGCGAGCCACTTTTTATGTTTGTTATTTTTAATGAACTAAGATATAAAATTTGCGAGCGTTGCGGACAATCAAACCCCTTGGTCTAAGAACCAAACCCCCGTATTGGGTATAGGCGTTGTTGAACTAAACCCGTTTCACGGGTAGCTTTTTCTCAATAGTACCTAAAACTACAAAATTCTCTAATTTTAAGAAAGTTAAAATTACGGATTATGAAAAAAAAGAGAACTTTTAGTAGACAAAGCCTGTAGGTAAAAAAAACGAACAACAAACCGATATTTTCTCACCAAAAAAAGACCTTTGATTACTCAAAAGTCTTCTCTTTATCTTCTTAAGTCCTGAAAAATGGATTTGTATAACCTAAACTTATTTGTCGCAAAACCCATAGTGTCTTGAAATGTTTTTCGAAACGCAAGCAACAGCGTGGGTTTTAGTCAATCCCGATGTTTCGGGACAGGCTATTGTCTTCAGATTTTGCTCTGCGAGCAATCCGAAGACTTAGTTATTGGCAACTGCTTTTTATTTCAACCAAGTCATTGCTTTTGATGCATAGATTATTTTTGAACTTTCCTTACTACCTTCAAAGAAGTCGGCATCTTGCATAGTAATCAATTCTTTAGCTTTTATTTTAGGTTTATTTTCTAATACTTTTTTCAGAACTTGCATTTTAGGTAAATTCATACATTTCTCTTTAAGTAATGATTTCCACTCAGCTTCTTCTTTAAAAATAATTTCTTTACCGAAACTAGTCAGGTTTCTATTCTCATCTATAATGTTAAGAAGTAATAAGTCTCTATAAAATCTACTGCTAATTGAACTTTTATCAATTAGTAAAAGTGGTAGAGTTTGAAGAATGTCTTTAAGAGA
Source organism: Flavobacteriales bacterium (assembly GCA_025210805.1). Taxonomy (NCBI): domain Bacteria; kingdom Pseudomonadati; phylum Bacteroidota; class Flavobacteriia; order Flavobacteriales; species Flavobacteriales bacterium. Next base: position 95,287 of record JAOAQX010000034.1, on the reverse strand, counting down.
ACTTTTTGGTAAAAAGTTTTTTAAGTCTTTTTGTGTTATTTTTTGAATACTTTTCCCTCTTCCTTTTCTTGGAATGACCAACTTGTCTTTAATGTCAAGATTTGAAAGCATAAACCAATGTATAAGGTTTTTAGCATAAGCATCCCAAGTATTGTCTTGATAATCTTGTTTGAAAATGATTTTTAGTGTTGAAATTATATCATTTTTAGAAATTGAATTTTGATTTAATTTCTTTAAAGCTAAGTAAGGTGTATAGTTTTGAAACTTTAGTGTTGTAAAATCAATAAACCCTTCTTTTGAAATTTCGATATTTGAAGTTGTAGAATAATATTCACCACTTTTTTGTATTATACCAAGATTTCTTAACTCAATTAAAATATTATTTAATGTCTCTGTTCCTATATCCTTTGAGTGTTTTGTCAGCAAATCATCAATAGATACTTTTTTATTAGATTCAAAGAGTAGGAATACTTCAAGACACAGATTTACTCCTTGTCTAAGTAAATAACTTTCTCCAATAGTTGGTATATCTCCCGTTACAAGATAATCTCTATAGATATCCCAATAGATGTTGTAATTTGCACCTGAACGTATTATAAGTCTTTTGTGAAGCAAAGAAGATATTGTTTCACCGCTTATTAAGTCACCAACTTCTGATTCATCAAAGAAATTACCTTCGTATGCTTTTTTTGCAATTAGTTTTAATGCCTTTAGTTCTGGTGCGTCTAATCTTTCTTCGTCTTTTTGAAATAAATCTAGAATATTAAGATTTGATTCGACAAGATTTTCTTTTGCTAATCCTGATTCTATTTGGTCAAAAATATGAATACAAAGTTTCTTTGTTAACCAAGGTAAACCTTGAGAACTTTCTATAATTCTATCTTTAATACTTTTGCTTAATTTACCAACAGAGCCTTCTAATTGTTTTATTACACCATCAATTTCTTTTTCTCCAAATTCACTTATGTTGAATTCTCGTGATTGTTCTTTAGCTTGTTGCCATATATGATATGACGGGTCTGCACTATGAATAAAGAAATCAGTTTTCCAAGAAAACCCAACTATCAAATTAGGTTTTTTGTCAGTTACATCAGTCAAAAATTTATAGAATGTTTTGAAATAATCTTTTTTTCTAAACACATCTTCGAATTGGTCAAAGATTAGAACTAAAAATTTATTTTCATTCTTTAGTTTTTCGAAAAATCTAATGACTGTTTCCGAGGATAATAAATCAGTATTTGAGGTGAAAACTACATCTTTAAAAAAGATATCTTTTTTTATAAAACCGTCTATTATAGCTTGGTTAATTAGTTTTTTAAATGATAATGCCACGAAATTGTCAGATATAGCACTTCTTGTGTCTATTGCTAGTGTATAAAATTGATTTCGATAATATTTATTTTTCGTTCTCTCTTTAATTTCAAGCACTAATGAACTTTTTCCCCAACCTGATTTTCCATTTAAATAAAATATTCTTTTTTTAGATTTATCTTCTTTAATTTCTTTGAAATAGCCAAGTATTTGAGTTCTAATTTCATCTCTTCCAACAAAATGATTGTTTTCAGATGATGCAGGAAGATAATCAAACCAATTTTCACTCTCTTGAACTTCCGAAATTGTCTCAATCTCTTTTTCTTCTGTAATGTGTGTCGAAGCCTTATAATCAGAATAATTTTCAATCAAGGTTAATTCTTTGATTTCTGAAATTCTGGATTGTAATATTTCAATTTCTTCTTTTGTAACTTGCTCTGAGTTTTTTATGGCGTTTACAACAATGAAACTTGTTGGTAAAGCATTTGACTCGTTGATTAAGTAAATAAAGAAATCACCGAAATATGTTACAGCTAATATTTTTTTGGAAATTATGAAGTTTGCTAAATTTGATTTAGGCTCAAAAATCATTTTAGCGTCTTCGAGCATTGTAATGATTTCAACTGGTTCAAAAAAGGTTAAGTTTTTATACCTTTCCTTTTGTTTAATTTCAATTAATAAAGCTCCTGCTTGACTTTCTAATTCCCTAGTTCTAAAGAAATAACCCTTGTCAATTTCTTTAAATCCAACGTTAAATGCAAATTTCGAAAGTTCATCCGATTTTACTTTCTCCTTAGCTTTACATTCGACATATAAAGATTCATTTGTGTGTTTATGATTGGCGACTAAATCTATTTCCATTCCTGAGAAGTTAATATTCCCACGAATTTCAAAATGATGAATTGAAAGTAGGTTTCTTACCAAGTCTTCAAAACAATTCCCTTTTAATTTATTTGCTTTTTCGTCTTGCAGGATTATCCTAATTTCATTTTTCATTGAATGTTGTTTTTTTAAGTTGTAGCCAACAACCGTATAAACACACCCTTGCATAACATAGGTGCGTTTATACGCCCTATACGTTTATACTTTTTCTGTCATAATCAAAAACACAAAAACACCAGTAAATACAGGTTTTGGAGGTGAATTTAGAAGTTCTATTTATATTTTTGAATATCATAAGACTAAGGTACAAAAAAACAATTTAATGAAGGAAAGATAAACGAATAATTATCCGTATACTATTCGAATAATATACGGCTATTGTTATTAGATTTCGTTGGACTTATCTTCCCCTGCACGATCTCCCTAGCCCCGATAGAGGCGGTATCCTTTTTCTTTTTCCTTAGAAAAGACAGAAGGTTATTCCATTGAAAACTTTTTTATTGGACACACTTTTTTGGAGGGTAGCATAAAACAAAAACTGGTAAGATCTATTGAATAGATTTTACCAGTTTTTTATCGTTTAATAATACCCTTAAATGGTATAATATACAGTTAAGTATATTTTCAAAAATTTGATGATTAAGCTCTTTCTTCAAATATTGAAAGAATATGAACAATTGTTTCAGAAGCTTTTACCATGTCTTCTGCACAAACCCATTCTTCTTTACTATGAAAAGCGTGCCCACCTGCAAAAATATTAGGACAAGGCAATCCCATAAAAGAAAGGCGAGAACCATCTGTTCCTCCTCGAATACTTCCTTTTACAGCATCTATTCCAGCTCTTTCGATGGCTTCGATAGCGTAATCTGATATTTCAGGATTTTTTTCAACAATTTCTTTCATATTTCGATATTGCTCTTTGATAATAAATTCGAAATCTGAATTTGGATAGTTTTTAAGAACATCTTTACAAATATCAGCCAATTGTGCTTCCATTTCTTGAAGTTCTTCTGTTTTAAAAGATCTAACAATAAATTGAATAGAAGCCGTTTCTGATCCACCCTCTATGTGTACAGGATGTAAAAATGGTTCTCTTTTTTCTGTTGTTTCTGGCGATAATTTGTCTTTTGGAAGTGCTGCCACAATTTCAGATGCTATTTTTAATGCATTCTCTAAGCGTCCTTTTGCAAAACCAGGGTGTATCACTACCCCTTTAATATTAATGGTAACACCATCGGCAGAAAAAGTTTCATCCTCAAAATGTCCCAAGGTAGAACCATCCATGGTGTATCCAAAATCGGCATCGAGTTTTTTGATATCTACAAGATCTGCTCCTCGTCCAATTTCTTCATCAGGAGTAAAAAGAATCTTAATAGTTCCATGTTTTACATCTGGATTTTCATGATAAAATTGTATGGCCGACATAATCTCGGCAACTCCAGCTTTATCATCTGCTCCTAGTAATGTTTTACCACTTGCTGTAATTACCGTTTGCCCTTCTTTTTTTCCTAATTCTCTGTGTTTTGAAGGGGAAATAATAATTTCTTGATCATCTGGAAGAATAATGTCTTTCCCATCATAATTTCTGTGAACAATAGGTTTTACATCTTTTCCTGAAGCATCAGGAGAAGTATCTACATGGGCACAAAAACAAATACTTGGAATATTTTCTTTTTCAGAATTTGAAGGTAAAGTGGCATATACATAACCATGCTTATCCATCTCAGCATCTTCTAGACCGAAAGATTTCAATTCTTCTACTAACTTTCTAGATAAGTCCTTTTGCTTTTCCGTAGATGGACAAGTAGGGGAATTTGGATCAGATTCGGTATCTATTTGTACATAAGAAACAAATCTGTTAATGAGTGATTCTTTGTTTATCATAATGTTGTTTTTCTACTTTGTTCTAATAATAAAAAATCCATACAAACCAAGGCTGCCATAGCCTCTACAATCACAACAGCTCTGGGAAGTACACAAGCGTCATGCCTTCCTTTTGCGGTGAATTTTATGGATTCGTTTTCTGTGTTTACACTATTCTGTTCCTTCAGGATAGTTGCAGTAGGTTTAAAAGCCGTTCGGAAATAGACTTTCTCTCCGTTTGTGATTCCACCAAGTACACCTCCTGCGTGGTTTGTTTTAGTATGAATGTTTTCGCCTTTTTTTTCAAAAGCGTCGTTGTGTTCACTTCCTTTCATTTCTGTTGCCAGAAAGCCTTTACCAATTTCAAAACCTTTTACAGCATTTATTCCCAAAAGGGCATAGCCGAGCCGAGCTTGAAACTTATCAAATACGGGTTCTCCTAAGCCTACGGGTAAACCCAAAACTTCTGTATAAACACTTCCACCCAAACTATTTCCTTCCCTTTGGGCTTCCAGAATAGCTTCTCGAAAATATTGGTTATACTTTTGGTTTCCTGCTCTGGTGTCAAATTGCTCAACGCTTTCCCAGTTAATCTGGTTCAAATCAGTTATTCGGTATTGGTAAACACTATCTACACAAGCTCTAATTTGAATTCCAGATTTTTGTAGAATACATTTTGCCACCGCTCCTGCAACCACTCTACAAGCGGTTTCTCTTGCAGAAGAACGTCCACCGCCTCTATAATCTCGGATTCCATACTTTTTTTGGTAAGTAAAATCGGCATGAGACGGACGAAACACCTCTTTGATATTGGAATAATCTTTTGATCGCTGATCTTTATTTTTTATACTAAAAGCAATAGGTGTTCCTGTAGTTTTTCCTTCAAAAATTCCAGAATGAAAATGAACAATATCACTTTCTTTTCTAGTGGTAGTCAATGAAGATTGTCCTGGTTTTCTTCTGTCTAATTCACTTTGAATAAAATCTAAATCCAAAGTGATATTCGCTGGACAACCATCAATAATTCCTCCAATTTGTTCCCCATGGGATTCTCCATAGGTGGTAAGTTTAAAAAGTGAACCGAAGCTATTACTCATAAATAAATATTAAAGACTCAAATAAATAGGAAGGTGATCAGAATAATCTCCAATATATTTAGGTCCTGCATACGTTCTGCTAGGAGAGTAAGTTCCGTATTTTGGATGCTTAAAGACCATATAATCCTTTCTAAATACATTAAAGTCTTTTTGCTTTAAAGCAAATTCACCCTTTGGATTCATCATATTTGGCGATACAATTATTTGATCCAGCATTCCCCATTTTCCTCTATAAGAATGTGATCCTTGTTTTGTTTTAGGCGCATTTTCTTGCCATTCTAGGGCAAAATTATATAGACCTTTTGTTGATTTTGTTGCTTGAAGTACTTTTTGGATACTTTTATTGGTAGGGTAGTCATTAAAGTCTCCCATGATAACAATATTGGCATTTCTATCTTTAGTAAGAATTCTATCCACCAATTTTTTAAGTGTTTTAGCGGCAGCTTCTCTTTTGTAAGAAGAAGCTTGTTCTCCTTCTCTTCTACTAGGCCAATGGTTTACAAAAGTGTGTAAGATTTTTCCATCAATTAGCTGAAATTTAGAATACAAAATATCTCTAGTTAAAGTTCTAGGAATCTCTGGTGTGATAGCTTCCTCTTCTAATAATTTTGCAAAATCTTTTCGGTAAACTAATGCATTATCGATTCCTCTTTTGTCAAGAGATTGAAAATGTGAAATACCGTAATTTCCTTTTTTGAGTGTAGTTTTTTGAGTTAGATCTTCTAAAACTTTACGATTTTCCACTTCTACCATTCCCAAGAATATAGGGAGTTCTCCAGGAATATCATCAATTACCCTTGCGAGGTTATTGAGCTTTTTATGATAACGTTCTTTTGTCCAAGAAAGCTTTCCTTTTGGTAAAAAATCGTCATCTAATGTTTTGGGGTTATTATGGGTATCAAAAAGGTTTTCCACATTATAGAATGCCAAAATTTTCTGATCGAATTTTTTGAGTTTTAGGGTCGAATTTGAATTCTTTTTGGGTGCTTTTGTCTCTGCTTTTTTCTGCTCAGTCTTAGTAGTTGCTGAGTTATTATCAGATTTCGAACGATTGTTTGTTTCGTTATTTTGACAAGACAAGAAAATGGTAAATAATCCTGCGATCCAAAGTGTTTTTTTCATTTGAAATATTTTTCATCAAAGATAAGGAATATTCAGTTTTTATATTCATGAAAAATACATGAAAGATTTTCGAAATCTTTATTTCATTATTTGGAAAACATTACTTAGCGTCAAATCTTTTTTTGATCACTTTTTCTACACGAAGAACAAAAAAAACGATTATCAAAATCATGATTCCAAGACCTAAAACTAGACCCAAAAGATGGTTATTTGGCTTAAAAAGTAACCCAATAATTCCTGATAAACTCATGATTCCTCCATATTTCATCATTTCAATGGCAGCATAAGTTTGAGAAAAATTCCAACGCTCTTGGTTTTTCATAGAGTTTTTTGATCGATATCCATAGAATGTATTGATTTTTTTAGGAGGGAATTTGAACATGATTAAACCTGCAATAATTAAAATAATCCCAGTAAATGAGGGAATTAAAAAAAGTGGATTGTCAAAAGGAATATTCATCTATTTTTTGATTTTGTGTGGTACTAACATACGCATTTTTCTGTGTTCCTGAAATTGTAGAATAGAGATAAGAATTGAATAAATTTTGGTTTAGAAGATTTTGTAAGGGTCTTATTTAATTCTTCCTTATAAAAAAGTATCTTTGTCTTACTTATTTTAAAAGACGAAAGAGGATGATAAAAGATAAAATTTTAGTGATAGGAGCTTCGGGTCAAATTGGATCTGAATTGGTATTGGAGCTCAGAAAAATATACGGAAATGATCAGGTGGTTGCCTCAGATATCAAAGATGCTTCATTAGAAGTAATGGAAGGTGGACCTTTTATAAATCTCGACATCATGGATGAGGTAAAACTCAACGCTGTGGTAAGAGAATATGAAATTACTCAAGTATATTTATTAGCTGCTATTTTATCTGCAACTGCCGAAAGAAATATAGAGCTTGGATGGAGACTCAATATGAGATCACTATCACATGTTTTAGATTTAGCACGTTTTGGAAAAATTAAAAAACTCTATTGGCCAAGTTCTATTGCTGTTTTTGGACCTACAACGCCTAGAGAAATGACTCCGCAAGTAACAGTTACCGAGCCTACCACAGTATATGGAATCAGTAAGTTGGCTGGAGAAAGATGGTGTGAATATTATCATCAAAAATTTGGCGTAGATGTTCGTTCTATTCGTTATCCAGGACTCATAGGGTATAAAAGTATGCCAGGAGGTGGAACTACAGATTATGCCGTAGATATTTATCATGAAGCATTAAAATCTGGAAGATATACTTCTTTTTTGAGTGAAGATACTTATTTGCCAATGATGTATATGCCAGATGCCATTAGAGCTACCATAGAATTGATGGAGGCACCTGTTGATCAGGTAAAAATCCGATCTTCATATAATCTAGGAGGAATTTCTTTTTCACCTAAAGAATTGGCTGCCGAAATTAAAAAGGAAATAACTGATTTCCAAATCGCTTATCAACCAGATTATCGTCAAGAAATAGCCGATTCTTGGCCTTCTTCTATAGATGATATTCGTGCTCAAGAAGATTGGGGATGGAATCCAAAGTATGATATAACTTCCATGACCCAAGATATGCTAAAGAACTTAAAGAAAAAATACTAATAAGATACATTACCATAAAACCATGAATCAACTTCAGATTTACAATTCTCATTCACGAAAGAAAGAAATTTTCAAACCTATCCATGAGGGTAGAGTAGGACTTTATGTTTGTGGACCTACGGTTTACAACGAAGTACATCTAGGGAATTGTAGAACCTTTATCAATTTTGATTTAGTGTTTCGTTATCTTAAATATCTAGGATATAAAGTGCGTTATGTTAGAAATATAACAGATGCTGGACACCTTGAAAGTGATGCCGATACTGGAGAAGATAAAATAGCTCAAAGAGCCAAATTGGAACAATTGGAGCCTATGGAAATTGTGCAAAAATATACGCTCAATTTTCATGATATAATGCGTATGTTTAATGCATTTCCTCCATCTATTGAGCCAACAGCCACAGGGCATATCGTGGAACAAATAGACATGATAGAAGACATCATCAAAAAAGGATACGCTTATGAAGTAAATGGCTCTGTATACTTTGATGTATTAAAATATCATGAAAAATACCATTACGGATCTCTTTCTGGAAGAAAAGTAGAAGATATGATCTCAGGAACTAGAGATCTTGATGGACAAGAAGAAAAGAGAAATCCATTGGATTTTGCACTTTGGAAAAAAGCCAGTCCAACTCATATTATGCGTTGGAATTCTCCATGGGGAGTTGGTTTTCCAGGGTGGCATTTAGAGTGTTCTGTAATGAGTAGTAAATACTTAGGTGAAAAATTTGATATCCATGGAGGTGGAATGGATTTGAAATTCCCGCATCATGAATGTGAAATTGCACAATGTACCGTAGCTCATGATGAAAGTCCTGTAAATTACTGGATGCATGCCAATATGCTTACACTTAATGGTGCAAAAATGAGTAAATCTACGGGTAATTCTATTCTTCCTATGGAGTTGGTCACTGGAAATAATGATTTCTTCGAAACAGGTTTTACACCCAATATTATTCGTTTTTTCATACTTTCTGCACATTATCGATCAAATTTAGATTTTTCTAAAGACTCAATGGAATCTGCGGTAAATGCTTTTCAGAAAATTGAAAAAATATACCAAGATATTTCCGAAAAAGAAGCAGGAACTAGAAATGAAAAAGAGGCATTAGAAAACGTTAAAAACAAAGCCTTGGAGGCCTTGAATGATGATTTTAATACACCACTTTTTATTTCTCATATTCATGAATTGGTAAAAATAGCCAAAGGAGAAGAAGCTTTAGATGAAGCCTCAAGAATCTTCTTTATAGAAACCATGGATGCTTTTGTTAATGATATCTTAGGGGTCGAATGGTCTACTATAACTACCGAAAGTAATAAAGAAAATAGCGAAGATGCCCTAGTGAAAATGCTCATGCAAATGCGTCAAGAAGCAAAGGAAGAAAGAAATTGGGAAAAAGCTGACTTGATTAGAAATCAGTTACAGGAAATAGGAATTGTGTTGAAAGATAGTAAGGAAGGAACAACTTGGAGCAAAGAGTAGGAAGATATTTATTGTTTTTGGGAATGATGTTTTCTTTGATGGCATGCGAAATGCCTACAAAAGAAAAGAGATGGGATTTGGCAACATTTAGACCCGAGTTTAATGAGGTTTCAGCTTATCACCATATTAGAAATCAGGTTTCTATGGGGTATAGGATCCCAGGATCTTTGGCACATAAAAACTGTCAAGATTATATCCGAAATCACTTGATTGCTTTGGACTTAAAACCACAAATTTCTCATCATCTAAAACAAACAGCACAAGGGCTTACCGAAATTTATAATATCATCGGAACGTATAATCCTACCGCTAAAAAACGAATATTTTTGGCAACGCATTATGATAGCAGATTTGAGAGTACAAACTCAAAATTTCCTAATGATGCAGCTAATAATAGTGGTTCTGGAGTTGCTATGATTATGGAATTGGCAAGTCAGATAGCCACAGATTCTTTGCCTTTTGGTATCGATTTTATTTTCTTTGATGGAAATGATCAAGGACAAGATAATTTGATGAGCACTTATGGAGTAGGATCACAAGCTTGGGTACAAGAAAACACTCAACAATACGAGTATGGAATTGTCATCAACAAAGTAGGAAATAAGAATGCTACATTTGTAAAAGAAGAGTTTTCTGGGTTTTTCTGTGGAGATATTCAAGAAAAAATTTGGCAAGTGGCTAAGAAAAAAGATTTACAAGCTTATTTTCCTGCCCAAAATATCACTCATTTATTGATTGATGATCACTACTTTATCAATAATAATTCTAGAGGAAACATTCCCACTTTATTAATTACAGATTATCGCTCAAAAACAAAGAGTTATTTTCCCCAATGGCACCAGCAGGAAGATCAAATGAATCAGATTGATAAAAATACTTTAAAAGCTGTAGGTCAGGTGATTTTAGAATTTTTGTACTTAAAAGAATAATACCAACACATTATAAAAATGGAGCTATTTTCTGATGAATATTTTATGAACGAAGCCTTAAAAGAGGCGAAGAAGGCTTTTGAGGCTGGCGAAGTTCCCATTGGAGCAGTCATAGTGGCTCAAGATACTATTATCGCTAAAGCGCATAACCAAACTGAAAGACTGAATGACTTTACTGCTCATGCTGAAATGTTGGCATTCACAGCGGCTTCAGATTATCTTGGAGGAAAATACCTTAATGAATGTACGCTTTATGTAACCCTAGAGCCATGTGTTATGTGTTGTGGAGCTTCTTACCATACAAAAATTGGAAAAATTGTTATTGGAGCTTCAGACCCAAAAAGAGGAGCATACTCAAAAGATCCTCAGCTTTTTCATCCTAAATCGGATATTCAGGTAGGGGTTATGGCAAAGGAGTGCCAAGAACTTCTTCAGTCTTTTTTTGCTAACAAAAGAGGATAGAGTATGATTGATAAAAAAGCGTTTATAGAATTTTGTAATCAACACATACAAAATCAGATTAATTTACTGGATGAACAAATTCAAAAAGTAAAATCTTCTTTGCAGAATGAATCAAAATCTTCAGCAGGGGATAAGCACGAAACAGGAAGGGCTCATTTGCAATTAGAAATGGAAAAGCTCGGTAAGCAAATTCAAGAAAAACAACTTATCCAAAGTCAGTTTTTACAAATTGATTTTCAAGAATTTCAAGATTCTGTTCAAAGAGGAAGTTTAGTAAAGACTTCAAAGAATTGGCTCTTACTCTCTGTTGGAATAGGAAATATCAATTTTGATGGAACAAAGATATTTTTAATTTCTGCATCAGCACCTCTCGGTAAAATACTTTTAGGAAAGAAAAAAGGTGAATCCGCTGTGGTAAACGGAAACACCTTTGATGTTTTGGAGATAATATAAAGGTTATATCTTTAGAACCTTATAAGTGTTTTTCCTGTTCTGATTAAACACATGAATCAAATAAAGACCATTTGTCTCTGGTAGCTCTATTGTGGTTTTTTGAGCATTCATCTCTTTTAGTAAAAGAGTCTGCCCTTGAAGATTGGTTATTTTTACAAAGGTATTTTTTAGTTCCAAGTTTTGTGATTCTATATGAATAGTCCCATTGCTTGGATTTGGATAAATATCGAAAGTACTTTCCCATTCATCTAATCCAATAGGATCGATGGTTTTTGTGGCAAGTTGTGTTCTATAATTATCCAAAGTATGACGCATAATTAGACCTTGTCCTTTTGAAAATGCATTTTGACAAGTTTGGCTGGAATAATCCATATAATTTTCAACCATATCAGGAAAATCAACACCAAAAAGAGTATCTACGCAGCTATTCTTTGTATGACTACAATCAAATTGACTATTTGCAGACATTAAAGGAGTATCATCCACATAATCATCTGCACTACAATTACCATCTCCCCAAATATGACGAAGTCCTAGGTAATGTCCTACCTCATGAACTGCCGCCAGACCTTCACCAGCTGTTGTATTATAAATGTTATACGGAGCTTCGAAACCAACAGGATTATTGCTCCCTATACCCGCAAAATGTACTAAGGCTGCCTGATTAAATCCTCCGAGTTGATCCAGTATATCGCTAGGAAAATTAGAATGAAACAATGGAGGAGTGGCAATTCCTAAAAGAAAAATTTCTCTGGTATTGTTTATTTGAGGTTCCAATATTCTGATATCCCCAGAATAGAGATTTAAATATTTTTCAGGGTTCCAAGGATCTGAACCACCTTTACTAGTTTGTGTGATTCTTGCAATATTGTGAAAAAGGCTATCATTCACCCAATTAATAATTTCTGCTGTTTGATTCAGAGCATAAGGCATTGTTCCTCCAAATTCTGTAATAGAAGTACTTACACGGTTGATTCCATTCGTAGGGTTTCCATTAGGATCTGTTGTTGCTAGTTCAAAACGAATTTTGGTGTCACCCACATAGTTTAAAAATTCACTTCGGGTATTGGCAGCCGTAGTATTAGTTCTTGAATATGCTTTGTTTAATATTTTCAACTGATTGTGAATCACTGAGTCAGGGAGGTTTTCTTCTGCATTATTATAAACAACATGAAAAACCACAGGAATGGTGTAAATATATTGATTAGCAGAACTTTTAAGTTGTACATCTCCTTGAGGAATGCTGGTCAATACTTTATTTGATTTTTCAATAAATGAGGGATTTTTTTTATCAATATGTTCCATCAAATCATAAGATCCACAATACTCCTTTTGGGTAATTTTTTTTAGAGGACCTTGATAAATCTCTTGGGCTTGTAATTGAATTCCTAAACTCAAAGTTAGACTTAGAAAAATAATTTTTTTCATAATTATGGGTGTTAATAATGTAATATAATTTCAGCTTAGACAAAGCTATATTTTTTTTGATATAAACGTTGAAGTATTGTTATTTGTTTAAGTTAATTTGTAAAGCTGGTGATATTGTTTTTTGAAAAGTTGCTCTTTCTTTTTAGGTAACACGAAAAGTTGGTGGTAATTAAGAAATAAATAAACAGTAAAAATAAGCGTAAAGAGTATATATCCTATTAGGCGACTTGGCGGGTGAAGTACTAATAACTGAATTGCCAGATAATTCGGAATACTCATAGAATTGAGGATAACTCGATCCATGACAATTTGTTTATTATTTCTTTTGGATTCTTTTCTGAACAGATACATTTTATACAAACTGAAAAGAAACAGAATGGGAATTCCATACTGAATAAAAGGAACTTTAATGGGACTTTTTAGAATTTGAAAAATAGCAAAACCAACCAGAAAAACTAAAGAAATTTGTGGTATTCTAAACCATTTTAATAATTCTTTGAAAGTAATTTTCCAGTAGTGCTTTTTTAGTGCTTTTTCTCTTTCTTCAAGGATTTCTGAAAAACCAAATATTCCAAATGATTTATACACCTCATGAAAAGCATGTTCAAATGTTATTTCGGGATTTTTCTCCCATTTTGATTCTATTACCTGACAAATATGATCAATCAATTCAATCTTTAGATCATAATAGACAATGTCCTTTTTCTCCAAAAAAGCTTCAATTTTCTGGATTTCTTCTCGGTTTACGGTTCTCATTATTTAATTCATTTTTAAAAAAACATTCATATTTTGAATAAAAGCAAGGAGCTCATCAGTTTTGTTCACAACTTCTTTCTTTCCACGGGAAGTGAGTTTATAATATTTTCTTTTTCTACCTGCTACTTCTAGAATTTCACTTTCAATAATATCATCAGCTTCCATTCTGTGAAGTGTAGTGTATAGAGCTCCCTCAGTAATGGTTACTTTTCCATCCGAAATTTCAGTGGCTTTTTTAGAAAGCTGATAACCATACATTTTTCCTTCTTTTTCTAATAATTTAAGGATAATGGTTTGAAGTGAGCCTTTAAATAAATTCTTATTCATGACATCAAATATACCTAAATCTGTAAGGTATAAGAAGCCATTTTTAATTTTTTCTTAAAGATTGACAAACATTTAGCTGATATCTGATGATTCTATTGCATTATTTGGGTTAAATTCGCATGATGAATCACATTCGTATAAACGACCTTTTTTTTAAACCCTATTTGAGTTCCCAAGAAATTCAAGCAGGAATAAAAGCTTTAGCTAATCAGATACAAAAAGATTTTAGAGATGAAGAATCTCCTATTTTTTTAGTTGTTTTGGGTGGAGCTATTCGTTTTGCTTCAGATTTAATGAAAACAATTGATCTTGAATCTGAGTGGTATTTTGCAAAAGCAAGTTCCTATCATGGAAATTTGAATCAAGAAGAAGTGCGTTTTGATCTACTACCTAATAAATCTATAATTGCTGGGAAAACTGTAATTATTTTAGAAGACATAGTAGATACTGGTAACACCATTGGAGCTTTGATCCCAGAATTACAAAAAATGGATGTCAAGCGTGTTGAAATAGCTACTTTATTACTCAAACCTGAATGTTATTCCTTTGAATATCCTGTGAAATATGTGGTGAAAGAAATAGACCCTTTATTTGTTGTAGGATATGGATTAGATTATCAACAAAAAGGTAGAAATCTTAATGATATTTACCAACTAAATAAAAACACGATGTTAAATATTGTACTTTTTGGACCTCCAGGAGCAGGAAAAGGAACACAATCTGAAAAATTGGTAGAAGCATTTGAATTAAAACATCTTTCTACAGGAGATATTTTTAGATATAATATCAAAAATGAAACAGAACTGGGTCTTAAAGCCAAGGCTTTTATAGACAAAGGAAATTTGGTGCCTGATGAAATTACTATCGGAATGCTTGAAGATCAGGTAAATCAAAACGCTGATGCAAAAGGATTCATCTTTGACGGTTTCCCAAGAACAACGGCACAAGCAGAAGCCTTGGATAAATTTTTGGCAACAAAAGATTCAGGAATTTCTATGATGTTGGCACTTGAAGTTCCAGAAGAAGAACTTGTAAAAAGACTCCTAGAAAGAGGAAAAACGAGTGGTAGAGCAGATGATACCAATGAAGAAATCATCAAAAACAGAATCAGTGTTTATAACAAAGAAACAGCTATTGTAAAAGATTTTTATGAAGCTCAGAATAAATACGCTGGTATTGAAGGTATTGGATCTATTGAAGAAATAACCAATCGCCTTGTTTCCAAAATTGAAAAAATAAACGCTTAATACGAAAGCATGTCTTCAGAAGGTTCAAATTTTATTGACTACGTCAAAATATACTGTGCCGCAGGGAATGGGGGAGCAGGTTCTACTCATTTTATGCGTTCAAAAGAAGACTCCAAAGGTGGACCCGATGGAGGTGATGGAGGACGTGGTGGTCACATTATTTTGAGAGGAAACAAGCAGATGTACACCTTGTTGCCTCTTAAATTCAGAAAGCATATAAAAGCAGGGCAAGGAGAAAATGGAGGGTCAAACCGTAAGCATGGTGCAGATGGTTGGGACGAAGTAATCGATGTTCCCTTAGGAACAATTGCTAAAGACGAGGAAACGGGTCAGGTAATTTTTGAAGTTCAAGAAGATGGAGAAATGCAAATATTGCGTTATGGAGGTCTTGGAGGACGAGGAAACGACCATTTTAAAAGTCCCACAAATCGTGCTCCAAGATATTCTCAACCAGGTACTTCTGGGGAAAAAGGATGGAATATTCTTGAACTAAAAGTACTGGCGGATGTAGGATTAGTAGGTTTTCCAAATGCTGGTA
Organism: Flavobacteriales bacterium; assembly: GCA_025210805.1. Classification (NCBI taxonomy): domain Bacteria; kingdom Pseudomonadati; phylum Bacteroidota; class Flavobacteriia; order Flavobacteriales; species Flavobacteriales bacterium. The sequence continues at coordinate 79,802 of JAOAQX010000034.1, read as the reverse complement.
AATCAACACTTTTGAGTGTAGTTTCAGCTGCAAAACCAAAGATTGCTAACTATGAATTTACTACCTTAACACCAAATTTGGGCGTAATAAAATACCGAGAAGGATTACACTCTTTTGTGATGGCTGATATTCCTGGAATCATCGAGGGTGCAAGTGAAGGAAGAGGATTAGGTTATCGTTTCCTAAGACATATAGAAAGAAATGCCGTATTACTTTTTATGATTCCTGCAGATTCAAAAGATATCCAAAAAGAATTTGAAGTTCTTAAAAATGAACTTTTTAAATACAAGAAGGAATTATTGCAGAAGCATGCATTACTGGCTATTACTAAGTCTGATATGCTTGATGAAGAACTCATGGAAGAAATGAAAGAAGAAATTCCCGATGGAATCGAAACTCTGTTTATTTCCTCGGTGGTACAACAAGGGTTGAGTGAGTTAAAAGACAAGCTCTGGCAAAAAATACAAGATGCTAAAAAGGAATTTGATTAATCAAATTCCTTTTTTTTCTATTGAAACATCAATATTTTCTTTTCATTGGGTTTTGCATAGGCTCTAAACATACCTGGAGTATTAAAAACCATAGAAATATTTCCATTTTTATCTAAAGCGACAATCCCTCCGTCTCCTTTAGCTTTTACAAGTTTATTATTGATGGTGTTCTGAGCAGATTCTTCCAATGATTTTTGAGCATACTCCATTTGAGCAGCAATATCATGAGCCACTGCATACCGTATAAAATACTCACCATGTCCTGTTGCAGATACGCCACAAGTATGATTATCGGCATAAGTAGCGGCACCTATTATTGGCGAATCACCAATTCTATTCCAACGCTTATTCGTCATTCCACCAGTGGAAGTTCCAGCTACAATATTTCCCTTGTAATCTAGAGCTACACAACCAACAGTACCGTATTTCCAATCTGGGTTTTGATCCTCTAAAGCGGCTGTTTGTTCTTTTTGTAAACGATTTTGTAAAGCTTGCCAACTTCTTTCCGTATAAAAATATTCTTGAGAAACGGTATCCAAATTATGCTCCAGTGAAAATTGATCGGCACCTTTACCTACTAGCATTACATGTGGAGATTGAAGCATAACAGCTTTGGCTGCTTTAATAGGATTTTTCACCTTAGTGACTCCTCCAACGGCACCAGCATTTTTATTGGAACCGAGCATGATGGAAGCGTCAAGTTCATTCTTCCCTTCGTGAGTAAAAACAGCACCTCGTCCTGCATTAAATAGGGGATTGTTTTCTAAATAGGAAATAGTTTCTACTACAGCATCTAGGGCTGCTCCATTGTTTTTTAGGATATTTTCACCAATACTAACTGCTGAATCTAAAGCATTTTTATAACTTTTTTGTTTTTCTTCGGATAAATTTTCAGGTGTTATATAACCAGCACCACCGTGCAAAACAAGAGCGTATTTAGGTTCTTGGAATGTTTTTACGGTTGTTTTTTCATAATTTTCGCATGAAAATATGAACAGAAATAGGGTTAAGAAGGTATAATTTGATTTCATAAAGTTGTTTTATTTCACAATATACATAAAAGCTTTTATCAAGCCCTAAACCAATATTTTGATCTCTCATTTACCATTCGTAACATATATCTTACACTTCGTAACTTTCTTGTTTATATTATAACAATAGTTATTTATTTTATGGTATTATTGAAAAAAAAACATGAAACTTAAAAACTTTTTATTACTAGCTGGTTTGTCTTTTACTGCTTGTGATACTATTAGTGCTCAAGGTCTGAGCTCGGATTATTTTGAAATAAAGATTCAGAATAAATCCACTTCTATTTGGAATGATTCAGGAAGTGGTTCTCGAAGATATGTAGCTATTTGGAAGCCTGTAACTTCATCTGGATACTTTCATTTTGGACATATAATTTCTAGAAAATATAACTATCCAAGCAACAAGAAGCCTGTAACAATAACTTTGAAGCCAAAAAGAGGTTATGAGCATTTATTTTCTAAACCTAATAGTTTTACGAAAATTTGGGATGACGCTGGTTCTGGAGCAGACAAAGGTGTTAATATTTTTAAAGCCAATTGTAAATCTGGATATGTAGCTTTAGGAATGGTTGCTTCAAGTAGTTCAAAATTCCACGATCCTAATTTTAGATGTGTAAAAGAGGTTTTTCAAAACAGAGGTGAGACTGTTTCTATAGTGACCAAAGCAGATTACCAAGATCTATCCAATAATCCAAAAAAGAAATTAGCCTTTTGGGATGATGCCCTTTCAGATGCTAAAGTAGATATTTCTATGTGGAAGCCAATTATGACATCTCCTCCTGCTGATGAAAATACAGCTTGCCTTACCCCAAACACCTTTTTTGCAAATACTGGTGATGACAGTCACGGAAGTTTTCCAGATGGGGATGCTTTCGCAATAAATTTGCAATTTAAAGGTATAAAAAAGAATACCAAAATCAAAAAAAGACTCCCCAAATACCTTGATAGACCTGAACAACCATCTCCAAGTTGGTTAAGTAGTTTTCAAGAAATTGTCAAGGATACTATTCCATTTTTTGCTGTTCAAGATAAAAATTATGATTCTCAAATAGAGCAATTTCAAAAGAATCCAGTTTATTATGTAACTAAAACAACCAAATACAAATTTTTGGATGGTTTGGAGGCAAAAGCGAAAGACGAATCCTTAACCATATCAGTTTCAACTGAAATGTCAACGGAAAGTAATTATGATAATAGTCTAGGTATCGCTGTTGGAATTAGTGCTGGATTTGAAGCTGGATGGGATTTCTTAGGAAAAGCAACGGTTAATGGCTCAGTAAGCGTTGAAGGGTCTTACTCACACTCTTGGGGAGGTTCGGAATCTAAAACTGAATCCATTACTAAAGAGCATCCATTGGAAGTAAAAAAGGGTTGGTACGGTTGTTTGTTGCAAACTGTTGTGCAAACTGTAGTTAGAGATATGAAAAATAGGGTAGTAGTTAAATATACCTCTCCAATGGGACATGTTGAGCGCATGTACTGGATTCCTCAAAACGAAAGAGAAGGTGGAGGGAGTATAGATACAAAAAACACTGTTATACTTAAGCCAGGAGCTAAAATTGTGGCTGATAAGAAGTATTATTCTGCTAACAAGAATTTTTACGTTATTTTCCAAGCAAAAGATGGAAACTTAGTTATCTACACAAAGGATAACAAACATGTATGGAATATGTATGTGTATGCTCAAAGAATATTAAATGATAAAAGAAACTTTCTTCATGGTAAGGGGCTTTTAATGCAAAATGATGGAAATCTAAAAATTACAAATGCAAAAGGTGGGTATCATTGGACATTATTCACTAAAGCGAATCAGTGTACCAAGAATTCTAGTTTAGTACTGACGAATGAAGGTAAATTGATTCTTGTAGATTCTAATAACGAAACTGTTTGGATAGGTAATAAGTTTTAATTGATTATTCGTTTATAAAACTCCTCTTTTTTACTCTTCAATTAGTGTTATATTTAATGAAGTTAGAGTTTTATCTAATACAATGTAATTATATTTTGTTTTTAACGGCTTCTGAGTTTCTCCAAAGAAGCCGTTTTTGGTTTTACAGAGGTTATGGAGTTTTTTTATAAAATCCAAAAGTTATTATACATTTACAAAACCGATTATTATAATCTAATTTTTCTTACAAGTCTTTATCCCAAAAGGGAGATACAAAGGGCAAAAGCTGATTAAACTTGTTAATACAAAAACGATAGATAAAATAACAGCTACTATTCCAATAGTTCCCGAAAGCGTTCCATTATAATATAAACCAACAAGTAAAATGGCAATGATAATTCTAATGATTTTGTCGGTAGATCCCATATTTTTCTTCATAGTATTTTTTTTTAGAGTTGTTATAAATAAAGTCTGAATGATTTCTCAAAACTATAAACCATTTAAAACCTGAGCAGTGACTAGGGTCACTACTTACCTAAAAATTTAATGCTTTGATGAGATTGTTTTACAAAACCTTGATTTTCCAGTTTTTTCATCACTCTACTAATAACTTCTCTTGCGGTTCCTAAGTCTGAAGCAATTTCTCTATGAGAAATTTTAATTTCGGTAGAGTTATTTATTCTAGCTTTTTCTTTTAGGTAATCATATAAACGATGATCGAGTTTATCAAACAAAACATGATTTATCGTGGAGAGCATATCCTGATACCTTTTATTGTATTGGTTAAAAAACAAAGTGTTAAATTCAGGGTATTCTTTTATCCATTTCTGTACTTTATCTATAGGAAGCAGTAGTAGGGTTGAGTCTTGTAGAGAAACCGCAGAAACCATACTAGGTTCATTCTTTAAACCCGAAGAAAATGACATCACACAACTTTCATTTTCTTGAATATAATAGAGTAATAGATCTTTTTCTTGATAGGGGTTATACACTTTGAGCAATCCTTTAAGAACGATGGGTATTACTTTGATATATTTTCCTTGGCTTAAAATTTCTTGATTTTTTGGTATTTCTTTTATCATGCCTTCTAATTCCATTAACTCTATAAGATTTGGGGAGAAATATGGATACGCGTGTTTAAGTTTTACCTGAAAATCATTCATTCCTGATCGCTTTTTGGTTAATATCAATTGAAGTATTAAAATTACTTAAATCTAAGCTTTGTGTGGATGCAACTGTATGAAATTCCTATAAAATGATGACAAAAACAGCGTAAAGAATTGAATACTTTTGAAAAGTAAATTGTTTTTTTATGTCCGGACCTGAACAGCAATTACAGACTTTTTATTCATCAATAAACACAAAAAGTATGTTAATAGCCATCAGGGATTATTTTGTTAGAAATTTAAAAAAAGGATCGTTTGTGTGGAAAATTCTAGAAACGATTCAAGGTCTTTTATATGCCAAAAATTACCTTTTCTATTATAAATGGGGTTGGATAAAGAACAGTACGACTACAAAAGAAATCAATATTGAATTTTCTAGTGCTTGTAATTTGCGTTGTGCATTTTGTTCCTTAGACCATCTTAAACCCAAAATTCTTCTGAAGCCAGAGGTCTTAGAAAAATTTATGAAAAACCTTATTGAGGATCATAGATTTAGAGGCGTAGAATATATCCATTTACATAATGGAGGAGAAACTTTGTTGCACAATCAGATAGGTGAAATGTTGGGAGTACTCAATAAATACAAGCGTTTGGCAAAAGAGAAAAGCCAAAAATTCCCGGTAGTTACTTTGTTGACAAACGGAACTCCTTTAAACAAGAAAAAAACCAAAGAAATTATTGAAAGTGAGGCAATAGACATTATCCGTTTTAGTATGGATGGAGGAGGAGAAGAGCGATTTGAAGAGGTGAGAATACGGGCAAAATGGAATCTCTTTTTCAAAAATATAAGTTACTTTTTAGAAGAAAATAAAAAACTAAACCAACCGATTAAAACACATATTATTTCTGTTTTGGATCCCGGTAAACCGCTTAATACAAAATGGATGTCGCCAGTTTTTCAAGATATTTATAATAAAATTGATACTTATGAATTAAGGCACCCTCATACTTGGGCTGGTGAAGTGGAAATAGATGGAGACTCTACTAATCACAGAAAAAAGCCACATAAAATAGGTTGTGGACAATTAATGCATCAATTAGTATTACTCCCTAATGGAGATATCAATGTCTGTTGTACCGACTTGAATTCTCGTGGTGTGATGGGGAATATAAAGGATTCGAGTCTTTTTGATATTTATTTTTCTCCAAAACGAAAAAAATGGCTAGAATTATTATTCTTGGGGAGAAAAAAAGAAATTGATCTCTGTAAGAATTGTGAAACTTTTTAGAAAAAAATCCGAGGAATTTTCCTCGGATTTTTTTGTATAAGATTTTCAATTGATACCATCCATTATGGTATTAATTTACTCACTGGTTTATTGGTTTCCAAGAATAATCGGTAAGCCATCTTTTCCACCTACCACTATGACTTTTGAGTTTTGCGATTCAGATAATTTTAAGGTTGCTTCAATTCCTTTTTCTTGAAGAATTCTATCTGTTAAAGAGGCACTAAGAATTTTATTGGCATTTGCCTTTCCTTCTGCTTCTATTTTTTGTCTTTCTGCTTCTTTTTGGGCTTTAGAAAGTCTAAACTCATACTCTAAAGACTCTTGCTCTTGCTTTAACTTACGTTCAATAGCCTCTTTAATGGTTCTTGGGAGTTCTACATCTCTTACTAAGATTTCGTTTAGCTGAGTAAACTGATTTTTTAAGATTTTTTTAGTTTCAATCAAAATCTCTTCTTGAATTGCATCTCTTTTAGTTGAGTAAAGTTGCTCTGGTGTGTATCTTCCTACCACACTTCTGGCGGCTGATCTTATTGCAGGACGAAGAATTCTGGTAACATAAGTTGCCCCCTTTTCTTTGTGTAATTTCCCTAAATTTTCATACTCTGGCTGATACCAAGCAGAAACTTCTAAAGTAATTTCTAGTCCATTTGATGATAAAACATTCATTTTCTCAAAGACTTCTTGCTGTCTTACTTCGTAAACAATTACTTTATTCCATGGTGCAACCAGATGAAATCCCTCTCCTAACGGTGGTTCATCTGTTACAACACCGTCTCCAAAAGTTTTATAAAGAACACCAGCGGTACCTGCATCTATAGTTATTGTGGCTCTAAGTAAGAAAAAGATTAAACCAACAGCAATAGCTATGGTTATTATTAGTTTTTTTGGTGGTTTGATATTCACCTCTTTTTGATAAGAATATTGGCTCATTTTTTTTGATTTTTAGTGAATACTAAGGTATGTATTTTTATAGGGAATATTGTTTTATTTATCACAAAAAAAAACTGCTAAATCCATAGATTTGGAAACAGCAGTTTTAAAATTATATAGGTTGTAGAATACTACATCTTTGGCATTTTAGGCATTTTCCCCATAAGAGATTTCATTCCACCACCTTGCATCATTTTCATCATTTTACTCATATCTGCAAATTGCTTCATCAAACGATTTACATCTTCAACTTTATTTCCAGAACCTTTAGCAATTCTTCTTCTTCTAGATCCGTTGATTAAAGAAGGGTTTGCTCTTTCCTCTGGTGTCATTGAGTGGATAATAGCTTCAATACCTTTAAATGCATCATCGTCAACATCCACATTTTTCAAAGCTTTTCCCATTCCTGGGATCATTCCCATAAGATCTTTGATATTTCCCATTTTTTTAATTTGAGAAATTTGGGATAAGAAATCGTTAAAGTCAAACTGGTTTTTGGCAATTTTCTTTTGAAGCTTTCTTGCCTCTGCTTCATCAAATTGTTCTTGAGCTTTTTCTACAAGAGACACAACGTCTCCCATTCCCAAGATACGATCCGCCATACGATTTGGGTGGAAAACATCAATTGCTTCCATTTTTTCACCCGTTCCGATAAATTTAATCGGTTTGTTTACCACTGTTTTAATGGTAAGTGCGGCCCCACCACGAGTATCACCATCGAGCTTAGTAAGTACAACACCATTAAAATCTAAACGATCATTAAAGGCTTTTGCTGTATTTACAGCATCTTGCCCTGTCATAGAATCTACAACAAATAATGTTTCATGAGGGTTTACAGCTTCTTTAATAGAAGCAATCTCATTCATCATCTGTTCATCAATGGCTAAACGACCTGCCGTATCGATAATTACTACATGGTTTCCATTAGATTTTGCATAAGCAACTGCATCTTTTGCAATAGCAATTGGATCTTTAGATTCAGGCTGTTTGAAAATATCAACTCCAATTTGCTCAGAAAGCACGGTAAGCTGATCTATGGCAGCAGGACGATAAACATCACAAGCAACTAAAAGAGGCTTTTTACTTTTCTTATTTTTAAGAAAATGGGCTAGTTTACCAGAAAAAGTGGTTTTACCAGAACCTTGCAGACCTGCCATCAAAACAATGGTAAGATCTTTTTGAAGGTTTATTTCACTCGTTTCACCACCCATAAGTTCGGCTAATTCGTCATGAACGATTTTAACCATTACTTGACCGGGCTGAAGACTGGTGAGTACATTTTGACCTAAAGCCTTCTTCTTTACAGATTTTGTAAAGTCTTTGGCAGTTTTAAAACTCACATCGGCATCCAAAAGGGCTCTACGGACTTCCTTGAGCGTTTCTGCTACATTGATTTCCGTAATTTTTCCGTGTCCTTTTAGAATACTAAAGGCCTTGTCGAGCTTATCTGATAAATTTTCAAACATATATTTTAACCTTAAAGAATAAAGATTTTGTTTTTTCCTGAATTTTACAAAACTACGAATTTACTTAGGAAATAGATACTCAGGTTTAAAATTTGAAATTTTAAAAAGAAATGGAAGACGCATTTATCGAAATGTTGAAAGCTAAAATTTCTGATAACTAATGAATAATGAAAAGTAAATTGTCAAAAAATATCAATTAGATCATGAATAACTCTTAGTCAAAAAGGATAGTACAAGATAATTTTTTTAGATTTGCATATATTTTCACAAACCAGAACTATGAATACTACAAAAATAAAACCAGGTGTTGTCTTTGGAGACGACGTTCAAGCCATATTTAAACTGGCAAAAGAAAACAATTTTGCTTTGCCAGCTGTCAATGTAACATCATCACCAACCGTAAATGCTGTAATGGAAACGGCTGCAAAACTTAATGCACCTGTTATTATTCAGTTTTCTAAGGGTGGAGGACAATTCTTTGCAGGAAAAGGATTGGATAATACAGACGAAAAAGCGGCTATAGCAGGTTGTGTAGCAGGAGCAAAGCATGTTCATCATTTAGCGGAACTTTACGGAGCTACCGTTATTATGCATACAGATCATTGTCAGAAAAAATGGTTACCTTGGATAGACGGACTTCTTGATGAAGGTGAAAAATTCTTTAAAGAAACTGGGAAGCCTTTGTTTTCATCACATATGATTGACCTTTCTGAAGAATCTTTAGAGGAGAATATTGCTATTTGTAAGCCATACCTTGAGCGTATGGAGAAAATGGGAATGACTTTAGAAATTGAATTGGGAATCACAGGAGGTGAAGAAGATGGAGTAGATAATACTGATGTAGATGAATCTCGTCTTTACACACAGCCAGAGCACGTAGATTATGCCTACCAAGAGCTTTCTAAAATATCTCCAAGATTTACTGTAGCTGCTGCATTTGGAAATGTACACGGAGTATATAAGCCAGGAAATGTAAAGCTTACACCTACTATCTTAAAAGATTCTCAAGAATATATTAAAGACAAGCATGGGATTGCTGAAAATAATCCAATTGATTTCGTATTCCACGGAGGATCAGGTAGTACACTTGAAGAAATTCGCGAGGCAATTTCTTATGGAGTAATCAAAATGAATATTGATACAGATCTTCAATATGCTTTTACAGAAGGAATTAGAGATTATATCTTGGATAAAAAGGAGTATGTTGCACGTCAGATTGGAAACCCTGAAGGAGATGATATTCCAAACAAAAAATATTATGATCCAAGAAAATATATTCGCTTGGCAGAAGGTACTTTTAGCGAAAGATTAGAAAGATCATTCGCTGACTTGAACAATGTAAACACTCTTAACTAGAGCCTATGGGATGGTTTAAAAGACAATCACAAAAGATATTTACCCGTTCGGAGGACAAAATGGAAACTCCAGAAGGATTGTGGTATAAATGTCCTAAGTGTAAAGTTGTAACAGATAAAGAAGATTTTGTAAGTAATCTTTACGTTTGTAAAAACTGTAATCATCATGAAAGAATTAATTCCGAAGAATATTTCGAATTACTTTTTGATGATGGGAAATTTACAGAATTGGATGCAAATTTGACTTCAGGTGATCCACTTGGATTTGAAGATACCAAGAAATATACTGATAGAATTTCGGCAACTCAAAAGAAAACGAACCTAAAAGATGCTTTGACATCAGGATCGGGGAATTTATTTGGGAATCCTGTAACTATTGCCTGTATGAACTTTAACTTTATTGGAGGTTCTATGGGATCTGTGGTAGGAGAGAAGATCGCAAGAGCTATTGAACACTCTATCAAAAACGATCAGCCTTTTATCATGATTTCAAAATCAGGTGGAGCAAGGATGATGGAAGCCGCATTTTCTCTTATGCAGATGGCTAAAACCTCAGCTAGATTAACACAGCTTTCAGAAAAAGGAATTCCTTATATTTCTGTATTGTCAGATCCTACAACGGGTGGTGTTACTGCTTCTTTTGCAATGCTTGGAGATATTAATATTGCCGAGCCTGGTGCCTTAATTGGTTTTGCAGGACCTCGTGTAGTAAAAGAAACAATTGGAAAAGATTTACCAGAAGGATTTCAGACTGCTGAATTCGTAAAAGAACATGGTTTCTTAGACTTTATTGTTGATAGAAAAAATATGAAAGCTCAAATAGGATCTTTTATCAGAATGACTTACGATTATTAAAAATAATTGTATTAACAAGCCTTAAAAAAAGCCCAATGAAATATAATTTTCATGGGCTTTTTTTATCTTCGCTTCTTACTAAAATTTAAGAAAGCTTAATATCTAAAATTCTATTTGTTAATAGGATCTTGAACTATTATTGCTGAACATATTCACTATTCCAAACCGCATTTTCGGGTCCATCTCCTTTGTGACCATCGAGTTGGATTACAAATGATTTTGCAGGGAAATATGGCGTAATATGGATATCTAGTAACACACGATCTTTTTGATTTGGATCTTGCATGATTCTTACCACCTTAAATTTTTCGATAAGTTTTGAAGGTCCTTGAATTCCATCTAAAAACTTAACAATTTGTGATCGTAAATCTGCTTCTGTTCTTGTATTCCAGTTTTCAAAAGCTCTTCTATTTAAGAAATCGAAAAGCACTTTGGTAATATGATCAAAAACTCTTACAACAGAATAGGTTTGTAGTCCTAAATTGTCTCCGTTGAATAATGTTTTGGCAGAAAATGCCATTACCTTACTATATTCATTTACCATTGGAACCAATCCTTTTTTCTCTAGTTCTGAGATTTCACTCTTTTTAAGATCAAAATGTACGCTTTCAACTTCATTTAAGCCTCCAAATTTTTTCCCAGCAACTACTTGAGACATCAACGTACCATATATTTTTCCTGCCAGTGCAGATGATGGCGGTACATAAAGGTTTTCTTCCTCTCCTACAGATGCTTCTTTATTTCTTCCTAATAACCAATTACAAGTCATTAAAGTATTTGACTTAAATACTTCGCCACCAGTATGATTTGCATTGTCGAAGAAATCGATCACATCGTCTGGAGATTCTAGATCTCTAAAATCAGTTAATAGAACAGCTTTGTTATCGTGGGCTATTTTAGACCATTTATCTAGTACCGCATTGGATCCCAAATATCCTGGTAAAACCATGATTCCGTAGTTGTTTCTTAAATCTAATCGATCAAAATTTTGTTTAAGTTCATTCGCAATATAATTGGCAAATAAGGGGTTATCTAGATCTTTTAGTTGATCTAATTCTGCATTGATAATCGTAAGGTTCTTTACTTTATCACTTTCTGTATTTTTGAAAAAATAAGCAACCGAACGGTAAGAAGTTTCCAACTCACGTGTTTTGTCTAGAGCAATTTTTAAGTTTCTGTTGAGCACTTTTTCTGCTTTATCAGCCTTTTCGTTTGCTAAATCTCTCATAGACTCAATGTCTTTCCCGTTGTTCAGTAGATTCAGCCAAACATTGAGTCGGTTTTTAAGCGTTTGTCGCTCTCCTTCCCATTGCTCATCTGACATAAAGATTTTCCTTCTGGCTTTTCTTTTTGGGTTCAGGTTAGAGAATCCGTCAATAATATTTTCTACAAAGGTAAAACCTCCGTATTCTGAGAGGGCATCATAAGATTGTCCTTGGGCTCCTTGCTGGGAACTTTGACTTTTTTGTTGTTTTTTTGCTTCAGCCATTTTGTAATTTTTTTAAACTATTATTTAATTGAATCTAATTCCTTAATTGAGTTTTCTATCAATGCAACAATTGCAGCCCTTGCTTCAGGATCTTCTAGTGCTTTTCTTAATGCTTTATTAGAAGTAAGTTGCTTGGCAATTTTTACATTTTGGTTTTGCTCAATATTCAGCATATTTAAGAAATCACTATTTTCTTTGATGGATTTCATCCCGAAATCTCCAAGGTTTTTAAAAGCGATGGATTCTTTTACATCGGCTCCGTTTTCATCTTGAAATTCCACTTCTACCTCTGGCTTGAAGTTTTCAAAAACCTCATCAATGGTTTTTAAGCCATATACAGCCTCAGGGGTGATCGGTGCATCTTTGGTGAGTTTTTGAACCAGTAGTGTTCGATTTGAGGGGATATCAGCGATGGCTTCATTTGCATCGACTTTTACTTCGTTCCCTCCAATTCCATATTCGTAAATTGACATGTTTATTTGGGTTTAATGGTTAAATGTTACTTTTCTAATCATTCAATTCAGCCTAATGAGATTATAAATAAGGAGAACTTGTTTCTCATAAAAAGCATAAATGAATCTCAAAATAGACAAACTAAAAAGTGAATAAAAAACGTCTTTTTTTACTGTGTTTAATAGCCTTTGTTGAGTGGAAAATTATTTGGAAGAGAAAGAGGAAAATTTATAATTATCTCATGTTTTAAAAAGCAAGTGTTGCTTATAACACTTTTATAATTTCAATATTTTGATAGGGTAAATATAAGGGAAAAAAGAAGAAAATCAAAAATATTTTTTTGAACTTTTTTTGTTAAATTGGTCATCTAAATACTTAATATTGTGAAATATATAAAATTACCAATTAACTTTTACAACATTGCAAAAGGTGCAAAAACACCATCTTGTTCTATGGAGGAATCCATTGCTCAACATTTGTATTTACTCATAACAAGTCGCTATGGAGAGGTGAGTGGAAATAACACCTTTGGTTGCGATATTTGGGAATTAGAGTTTAATCAATTGGTCAAAACTCACAAATGGGAAGAGCAAGTAAAAAGTTCTTTGGAAAAGAGTATTTTGATCAATGAAAAACGATTAAAAGACGTTGAGGTAAAAATTTCTTTGACAGAAGTGGATTATGAATTTAAGAATAAAGGCTACTCTCAAGTGCGTAGAAAAGCCGATATTCATATTGCTGGATTGATTCTAGAAAACAGTCAAGATTTTCAGTTTGGAATGAGTTTATACATTAGTCCTTTAGCTCAATAATTATTATAAATACTATGAAAGATTTTTCGAAAATAAAAAAACAACTTACTGATAGAGTCATTGATTTTTTGGACATAAAAGAGAAAGAACATCTAGATCCTATTATTTTATTACTTTTAGATGTTTTTGCCTTTGAATTTGCCACTCTAGAGCAAGAAATCAGAATATCTGATGCCAAATTATTAGAACGTATTTCGAAAATATTGGTGCACGAAAGTTGGTCTTCGCCAAAACCTGCTCACTCTTTGGTTAGAATTTACCCACCAAATTCTGAGTACCAATTAGAATCTGATGATATGTTCTTTTATAAAAAAAGAATATATGGTGAAGAGAACATTGATGTGATTTTTACACCACTCTTTCAGCAAGATCTTGTTCAAACATATATTTCCACCACTGTTTCTAAAACTCAAATAAAACTATTTGAGTCCACAAGAGAGACGACTTTAGAATTGTCTCCAGAAATCCCAGAAGAAATTGAGGAATATTGCCTGTGGCTCGGTTTGGATATAACGGAAGTGAAAACGAAAAAGAAGCAAATCATCGATTTTACAATTCAGCCCCAAAATGCCGATCTTCTTCCGTATTTAAAATTAACAGAGGCGTTTGATTCTCAAGGAAATCAACTTTCTTTTAAACTAAAAAATATTCAATTTAAGGAACAGAAGGATTTTTATTCAGAAGAAATATTTAGATATTATCAAAATCAACTCTATCAGTTAGAGATAGACTTTACACAAAAAACCAGCACAGCAATTCAACAGTTTCCTCAACAAATTTTTGAAGAAGATCAAGAAGACTTCGTTAAAGAATTGGTTTGGATAAAACTCTCTTTTCCCGCTGAGTTTTCTCGTAATGATATAGAGGGGATTTCTTGTTTTTTAAATACTTTTCCTGTGGTTAATAAGAAATTGGAAACCAATGTTCATCAGCTAAATAAAAACGGGAAAATCATCTCTTTACCAACGGATGATCACTATTTCTTGAATATCGATTCACTAACAGATAACAATGGTAAAATTTATAGAAATACTTTGCAAAATGATATTTCGAATCTTCAAGGTTCTTATGCGCTTTATTTTGGAGGTCTAGAGCAATTTGACGATCGAAGTGCAAAAGCTGTTTTAGACCATGTAATCCAAACCGTAAGACAGGAGGGAAGTGCTTTTTCTGCAATGGGTTATGATTTAGTGAATGCCTATTTGAATGATCTGAACAAGAAACTCGATCAAATAGAACAAAAAATTGGTCTTGGTTTCGAAGCTGTGGATAATAAAGGAGGTTCTCAATACCTAGTTTCTATACCTTTTAAAGAGTCCAATACCTTAGAATGTAATTATTGGACAACCTTGGCACACAGAGCCAATGGAATTCCAGCTTTTACAACTCTAGAACAATATAGACAAGTAGGGGAGAATCCAAAAATACATACGGTTGCTATTTCTAGTGGAGGTTTGTATAAAACGACTGCAAAAGAAAAAATTAATAGTTTGCGTTATGGACTCATTTCCAAAGATAGAATCGTGTCCAAAGAGGATATAAAGTCTTTTGTGCAAATGTTTCTAGGTAAAATTGTGGAAGATGTTCAAGTAAGTTCGGGCGTAGCGATTTCACATGAGAAAAAACAAGGAATTATCCGAGTATCTAAAGTGGAAATTACTTTAGAAAAAAATAATGATTTTAATGATGAAAACAAAAAACGCCTTGCAGCGTCTATAAAAAAGGAGCTGGAATATCGTTCTGTTCACAATCTACCTTTTCATATCTGTATTGCTTAATCAATTCTTCCTGCCTTTTTTAAAAGGATTAAGCAGAATAAAACATTTCGAATTTTCATAATTCAAGCGGCTTTAATGAGCTGTGTTGAGTATAAAAAAACAAAAAAAATATGATACCAAATACCATGAGTGATATTAGCCTAAGTTTACAATCGGCAATTGCTGTTGCAAAAGCATTAGCCCACAAAAAAGATCACACAACCTATGGAGTAGCTCACCTTGCTTATGCTCTTTTTACAGAACCCACTGGTTTGATAGAAATTCTAGGTAGTATTCATAATGATGTAGGATACCTAATAGAATGGTTTGAGGTAAGAATGGAGGTGTACGAGAGTCAAAATAGTCACAATGAAGGTGTAGAGGCTGATAAAGAAGTATTAAAGGTACTGGAAGAAGCAGAAAGATCGCAGATAAAATTAGGAACTGATCATATTGATGCATTATGTGTTTTTCTTTCCATTATACGGGTAGGAGTAGTATATGATGCCAAGCAACTAAACACCTTGGAAATTACCGAAAATGAGATTCTTAAAAACTTCAATGCGATTGATCAAGCGCAATATAAAAACACATTTCAACTAGGTGAAGAAGGAGTAGGAGAAATTCCTTTTTGTGAAAACCTGTTGCAAAATAAACTCATTGAAAAAGGAGAAATTATTGTAGGAAGAGACCAAGAATTGCGACAAATACTTGATAATCTTGAGCAAAGGGAAAATAAAGGTTTTCTTATCTATGGAGACAGTGGAGTAGGTAAAACTTCTATTATACATGCACTTATTCATTTTGTTGCCACTACGAAAGACCCTTTGTACAAAGAAATGATTATTCTTGGAGTGGAAAGTTCTAAAATACTGGCAGCTAGTGGTAATAGTGCTGAATTGTCTAAAAAACTGAGTGCTATTTTTGATAAAGTTTCTAAGCTTGAGAATTGTCTTTTGGTAATAGATGATTTACCTATTCTTACAGAAGGAATTCAAAATAGTAAAGCCATTATCAATCTTCTTTCCGCCCAATTAAGGCTCGGAAAAGTTAGACTCTTAGCAATCACAGGTACCGATTACTATCGACAACAAATAGAAAATCATAGCATTCAGAATAAAATACTTCCTATACAAATTGCAGAATTATCACCTTTGTATCTTAGTCAATGCATGGAAAATCAGCGAATAAAACTGACCGCTTATTATCAAATAGGTATTGAGAAGAATGCCATAGAGCAAGCTGTACATTTTTCCAAGAGGTATTTTAAAGAACAAAAACTTCCCAATACAGCCATTAGCCTATTAGATCAAACTTTGGCTTCCATCAGCAGAAGTAATAGACAACTCTCTCAGACGATAGAAAGCCTTGAAAAAGAATTGGAAAAAGTAGATCTTAAAAAAATCGATGCGAATATAACATTGCGATATCTTCATCATCAAATAAAAGATAAAATTAGCCCTGTAATTCTGGCAAAAATTCAATCTAAGAAAGAATTAGAAGAACTTGAAAACGCCGAGGATATTCTAGAAAATACAGAGCATTTATTGACGGAAATAAAGGAACATCATCTGAGCCCAATCAAAAAAATAAACGAAAATGATATTGCCACAATAGTTGCAGAAACTACAGGAATTCCAATAGGAAAAATTCAGGCAGAAGAAAAAGATAAGCTTCTGCATATAGAAGAACATTTAAAAGAGCGAGTAAAAGGACAAAATCATGCTATAGCTACCTTAGCCGATGCAATTATTGAGTCAAGAAGTGGATTGAGTAATCCCAACCAACCTATAGGATCTTTCTTCTTTTTGGGACCAACGGGAACAGGGAAAACAGAACTCACAAAATCCCTAGCCGAATTACTTTTTGATGATGAAAATGCCATGATTCGTTTTGATATGTCGGAATTTAAAGAAGAGCATTCTGCTGCTTTACTTTACGGAGCTCCTCCAGGATATGTTGGGTATGAAGAAGGAGGAATGCTGGTGAACAAGATTCGCCAAAAACCATTTTCGGTAGTTCTTTTTGATGAAATAGAAAAAGCACATAGTTCTGTGTACGATGTTTTTTTACAAATAATGGATGAAGGGAAAATTCATGATAAATTAAACAGAGAAGGGGATTTTTCGAATTCAATTATCATTTTCACCTCCAATATTGGTAGTGAGTGGATAGCAGAAGAATTTGAAAAAGGAAAACAGCCAGAGTCAAGTCAGTTAATAGAGATTATGAGTCCTTATTTCCGACCAGAATTTTTAGGAAGATTGACAGAAGTAGTTCCTTTTGCACCCATCAATAAAGCAGTGTCTGAGATGATTTTTAAATTGCATGTTGCGAGACTTCAGGAGCAGCTAGAAAAAGAAAAAGACATCAAACTATCCTTGAGTCCCGAAGCAATTACCTATTTGGCGGACAAAGGATATTCTAAAAAATATGGAGCAAGACCCATTGCTGGAGTTGTGAGAACTTATATCAAAAAAGCGATTTCGAGAATGATTGTTGCACAGAATATTGTAGAAAACGACGAGGTGCTGTTGCATTATGATCAGGATAGTTTAATCTGGGAAAAGACGAACTAATGGAAGAAATAATAGAAGAAATAAAATCCAGTAAACTTCCTCATTTTATTGGAGAAGTGTATTATGAAGAACTTCAAGATTTATTAGGAAAAGAAGGAGAGCATCACCAATTTTGGATTCAATGCTGTGGAATGAATAGTCGTAGTTTTTCCCAAGATGTTATTGATAGTTCTTTTCCTTTTATAGCGGGAGATCAATTAAAGGAAGATGTGTTGATAGAGTTGAGTAGAAATAGTCTATATCATCAGCTACCCGAAATATTTTTTCACCCCTTGGTTATCAGTGATCCCACAATGAGTAATAAAGAGGTGGTAGAGGCAATCAAAAAAAATAGGGAATTGGAAGAACAAAATCTAGCGTTTTTTATCCCTTTTGATACCTTTTTGTTTCAAGAAAAAGTAAAATATACAAATCGTTTTCTTCACCTTTTTACCAATAAAGACGCCACAAGAAATATCTTTAGAATTGCCAGAACTCTTATTCAAAACAGAATAAGGTTTAGTAAAGAACAATACTATAAACTCTTTCTAAATCTATGTAATTCTGAGGAATTAAAAGAAAATCTTCCAGAGTTAGAAAAACTGGTTCAATCAATTTTGGGTGTTAATTGTGAGATAAAATATACTCGCAAAGAATTGGATGGTTCTATTTTTGGAGCAATTAATGAAGGTATCTTAGGAATCAATCTTGGTTTAACAGGGAATCTTTATAGTGAGTTTGAAGACCTTGAAGTGACTTTGCTTTTTGAGGATTCAAAAGAATTTGAAGAAATTGCACTTTTTCAGGAACTCACCAAGGAAATACTCCGTTTTTTTGTATTTGCTAATAGAGATGTCATCGTAAAATTCCGTTTTACCTCTATTGTTACCAATGAATTATCAGAATCTTATTTAGGATATAATTTTTGTTTGTAAGGTTTTTTCTTGCGTTAATTGAAGAATGATTATACTATTTACGATGTTAATTCACCCATAGGTTTTTATTTCTTTTTCTTGATATTTACTCACTGATAAATGGGTATTATTGATGTAATGAGTGTATCGGTATCAATGGGATATTTCAAAGGATTAAAAAAAAAAAGGAACTGAAAAACAAAAAGTAAACAGTTTTTCAGTTCCCAAATATTCTAAGAATTTCATTCTTCTTTCTCTGAAAATATCAAGGTAGATTCTCCCTAAGATTCCACTAAAACTCTCTGATGATTTTCAAAATAAACCTGATCTAAAGAGACAATTTCCCCTTTTTTGGTTCTTCTTTTAATGTATTTCGGTTGGAGAGAAGAGATATCGGAAAGTCCCATTGCTGCTACCATTTCTTCAATAGCAAAGAGGGTTTTATGATGATAGTTTTTTACTCTAATATTTTTACGTTCTACCACAAGAGCCTTAACGAGATTATCATCCTGTGTGGCAACTCCCACTGGGCAAGTATCTCTATTGCATTCACGAGCTTGAATACAACCAAGAGAAAGCATAAAACTTCTTGCCATATTTACCGTATCGGCACCTAGGGCGAGGAGTTTTACCACATCAAACGCATCTACTGCTTTACCTGCTGCAATAATTTTTATTTGATCTTTTAAACCATATTTTTTTAAAGTAGAAACCACCATGGTTAATCCATCCAAAAGAGGTGTACCCACATAGTTAGAGAATTCCATTGGGGCAGAACCTGTTCCTCCTTCTGCACCATCTACGCTGATAAAGTCTGGGTAACTCTGCTGTTGAGCAAAATACTGTATCATCTCTTCAATTTCCTCATGATTTCCTACACAAAATTTAATCCCAACGGGTTTTCCATTACTCAAAGATCTCACCTTCTCTATAAAGGCAATCATCGAATCAAAATCTTCAAAAGATGAATGACAAGGGGGAGAATCTACACGAGTAAATGGTTTAACAGAACGAATATGCGCTATTTCCTCCGTGTTTTTCTTGGCAGGAAGAATTCCTCCATGTCCTGGTTTTGCACCTTGTGATAGCTTAATTTCTATCATTTTTACTTCTGGTTTCTGTGCATTTTTAGCAAATATTTCTTCGTCAAAAACACGTTTTTCATCCACCGTTTTTCCTGCCCCAAAATATCCTGTTCCGATCTGAAAAATAAGATCTCCACCTTGAAGATGGTAAGGGGAAATTCCTCCTTCTCCCGTGTTGTGTGCAAAACTTCCCATTTTAGCTCCTTGGTTGAGTGCCATAATAGCGTTTTTGCTTAGCGAACCAAAGGACATGGCAGAAATATTCATAATAGATGCCTCATAAGGCTGTGTGCATTTATCTGAGCCAAATTTCACTCGCTGACCTTTTATATCATGATGATTTTTTGGGAATAATGAATGCTCTACAAATTCGTATCCTTTGGAATAAACATCATGCTGAGTCCCAAAAGGAACTGTTTCTAATTGCTGTTTAGAACGTTGATAAACAATAGATCTTTTTTCTCTATTTATAGGTGTTCCATCTAAGTCTGATTCAATAAAATATTGCTTTATTTTATCTCTTTCTGCTTCAAAAACCCAGCGTAGCCTTGCCATGAGAGGGTAAGTACGTAAAAGAGAATGTTTTTTCTGAAATGCATCATAATAAGCCATTATAGCCACAATGATACTCACAGCAAAGAAAATTACACTTACAGCATTAAAATGAAAATAAAGAATAATGGAAGAAACGATTACAAAAAATGTAACTACAGATAAAATGGTTTTTCTCATCGGTTTCAAATTTTTTACAAATATATTTTATTCATTTTGAAATTGTTTTTCCTTTCGATGATTTGTCTCTCTTTGTCAGTTCTTGTATTTTTTTTGATGAGCAAAGGAAAAAAATGGTATTGAAAGTGAATGTATGGTTTACTAAATATCATTGCAAATAAGTGATTAGTAAGTAAACGGAATGATCAGTTTACTCTGTGATATTTCGTTATTAAAAACGTACTTTTGTTAAAGAAATGATGAGGAATTTAAAAAAAATAGTGCTGGTAGGATTTATGGGTGCGGGAAAAACCACTCTGGGGAAAGCTTTGGCTGAAAAACTTGAGGTTCTTTTTATAGATCTAGATGAGATTATAGAAGAGTATGAAGGAAAGCCAATCTCACTTCTCATTCAAGATAGCGAGCATTATTTTCGGGCACTTGAAACAGCTTATTTAACTCATGTTTTAGCGCAAAAAGAGCACTGTGTTTTGGCTTTAGGAGGAGGAACTTTTTGTTTTGAAGAAAATCAGAAATCACTTTTAAAGGATGAAATTACCACGGTTTATCTAGATAGAAGTGAAGATTTTTTAGAAAAGCAAGTGTCTAAAATCCACGCAAGTCGTCCTTTATTATCAAATGATATAGAAAAGGTTTGGGCAGGAGCCAGAAAACTATTGTGTTCGAGAAAAGAACAATATCAACAAGCAAAGATTCATTGGAAATCCGATGGATGGGAAGTAGAACCTTTATTGGAAATAATACTGAATGGAGAGAAGATTTGAAAAAGAAGATTTGGCGAAAGCCGTAAAAACCTGTCAAGAAGACGGAGTTATTTTATACCCAACAGATACCATTTGGGGATTAGGTTGTGCTATGGAAAGTACAAAAGCTTTCGAAAAACTTTACCAAATTAAAAGCAGAGATTTAGATAAAAAATGTATTTTGTTATTTTTTAGTGAAATACAACTAGAACGTCATTTTGAAGAAATACCAGAAGTGGCTTGGGAGCTTATGGACTGTTATGATACGCCTCTTACGCTGATCCTCGAAGGTCCTAAAGGAATTCCTGCGCACTTGGTAGCAAAAGACAATACGGTTGCTGTTCGATTAGTTAAGGATAAATTTTGTCAGTTTTTAATTCAGAAATTGAAACAACCCATTCTTTCTACATCGGCAAATGTGAGCGGAAATGCAAGTCCGAAATACTTTGATAGTATTGATGAGAAAATAAAATCTCAGGTAGATTATATAGTAGCACACAAGCAAGATCTTAAAGAAAAAAGTAAAGCATCTACTATTATAAAATTGATGAAAAATGGAGAAATCAACATTATCAGAAAATAAAATCAAGACCATCGGAATTTTTACCTCTGGAGGAGATGCCCCTGGAATGAATGCTGCAGTTCGTGCTTTAGTAAGAATTGCAAGTTATTATCAGATTCGAGTTTTGGGGTTCTATGATGGTTATGAGGGGATTATTGATAATCAATTTTCAGAACTTACCAATAGAGATGTTGGGAATATTTTACATAGAGGAGGAACCATTTTGAGGTCTTCTCGATCTACGCGTTTTAGGACTCAAGAAGGACGAGAAAAAGCATATAAAAATTGTCAAGAAAACAAAATAGATGCTTTAGTGGCTATTGGTGGAGATGGAACTTTTAAAGGACTTTCTGTATTCTACAAGGAATTTGGAATCCCAAGTATGGGAATACCCGGAACAATTGACAATGATTTAGCAGGAACTGATTTTACTTTAGGATTTGACACCGCAAGAAATACCGTAGTGGAGGCAATAGATAAAATTCGTGATACTGGAAACTCACATAAAAGATTATTCTTTGTAGAGGTTATGGGAAGAGATTCTGGTTTTATTGCCTTAGATTCTGCGATTGCCAGTGGTGCAAGTGCCGTAATGATTCCCGAGACTCAGGTGAGCATTGAACAATTGATTGAAAAAATTGAGAAAAGACAAAAGGGCGGAAAAGCTTCAAACCTCATTATTGTAGCAGAGGGAAATGAGAATGGTAATGCTCATGAATTGGCTGAAAAGATGAGACAAATACGACCAGAAATGAAATCTAGAGTAACGGTTTTAGGGCATTTACAAAGGGGAGGAGCACCTTCTTGTTTGGATCGAATTTTGGCAGCCAAATATGCCCAAAAAGCCATTGAAAGTTTGATCAAACAAAAAGCGCCTAGTATGACTGCTATTCAAAATAATCAGATCGTTCTTATTCCCTTAGAAAACTCTATAAAAAAACATCCAAAACCCTCAAATGAAGTGATAAAGCTTTCAGATATCTTAACTTATTAAACTCAATACTATGAAAAATCTTTACCAAAAACTCTTTAAATTCTTTCTCATTTTTGCGGGATCTTTGATTGCTCTTTCCATTTTTATTTTTGTGTTTATGAATGAAAGTATCCCAATGGGTTCTGATCCTATAGAAGCTCAAAAAGTGGTGGGTAAAATGCATAAAACCTTGAATAAACCCGCTTGGGATAAAACGAAATATATTTCTTGGATGACAAATTCTGGGCATCATTATATTTGGGATAAGCAAAATGGGTTTGTGCAAGTCCAATGGAAAGGTAAAAACGTTATTTTTCATCAGTCTTCTGCTGTTTCCAAGGTTTTTGTGAACGAAACAGAAATTACCAACGGTCATAAAAAAGAGAAGTTGTTGCATCTTGCAAAAAAATACTTTACAACCGATTCATATTGGTTTTCGGCACCTTTTCAGATAGACGAATACCAGCTTAGTAAAGACATGGTATTGATGGAGGGCGACTCTAAAAGAAGTTTGTGTGTAAGATATCCATCAAATCATAATAACCGATCAGAAGAGGTATATGTGTATAAATTTGATGATAATTACCGACCTGTAAAATGGAAAATGTGGAATAATCAATTTATCATCGGAGGCTTGGAAACCCAATGGACTAATTGGAAAAAATCTAGCACAGGATTTTGGTACCCGCTCGTGCATCAAAAGAATTTTGGAAAGAATTATGAGTTGGTTTACCTTAAAGCAGGATTCTCTCTAGTAGAGGTGGGGCTTGATAAAAATCCGTTTTTGCAGTTAAAATAATATGCTTATCCGCTTGTTTCCCCTAAAAGATTTCTTGCCCAAGCTTCGACGCTGTCGCTTGGACTTTCATTTCTTTTGCTTGCCCAAAAGAAACGAAACAAAGAAAAGGGCACTTTTTGGAAGGTATTTTTTGATTAAAAATCAAAAACCATATTTGATTTTCTAAATTTCCTCCAAGGCTTCGGAAATTTTTAACGAAAATCAAATATTATACTGACCAAAAAGACATCTGCTCATTTCGCAACTGTTTGGGGGAAACAAACGGATAAGCAATTAAAATAATTTTTAAGGCATTTTTTATAAAAAATCAAAGAGTTAATAATCAAAAGATTATTAAAAAAGTGTGATTTTTTTTAGGATTAACCTTGGTTTTTATAAAAAAACATGATAACATTGCAACCGCGATTCCAACGGGAATACGCCGAATCGGAGAGATGGCAGAGTGGTCGAATGCGGTGGTCTTGAAAACCATTGTCTGTAACAGGACCGGGGGTTCGAATCCCTCTCTCTCCGCAAGAAAAAAGCTTCATTGATTTTAAAAATCGATGAAGCTTTTTTGTTATGTCCGTTTTTTTGAGAAAGCCCAGAATTTTCGACTTTGCTCTGCGAGCAAGTTTTTAGACTTGGATATTGAAGAGCGATTTTATTTTTCCACCAGTGTTGAAAAATTATCTATACCAATATTTTTAATCTTCCCGTTGCAGTTTTTTATAATTTTCCCCAATAGATACGGCATTGAGTCTTCTTTTCCAAGTCTTATGTATGTATAGCAGGAATCGTGGTTATTGCTAAACTCAGTTGATAGGTACGATATTCCAGTTAAGCTGCTCTCATCAGTCTCAGATCCTAAGTAAAATCTAGGCATTAAATCAGCTTGCCCTTTATAATTGTAACTTGTATTTCCAATTTCAACCATTTCAATTTTATAGTCAATCGTTGTTTGATTGATTCTTTTGATTGTTAATGCAATTGCGAATTCATCCTTTTTAGCAGTCAAAATCGTTTTTTTTCCGATTTCTGGAATTTGAGGAAACGTTACGGTGTCCCTTGATGATAGAATTAAAAAGCTATCAACAAGAGATACATTATTCATTCCTAATTCAATCATGGAGTTCAAAAATCTAATTGAGTAGTCGGAACTGTCTTTAATAAATATTGAATCGTCATTTTTTTTAGTTTTAACTTCATTTGAAATACCAATTTCTGTATTATCTGCCTTGTTAGTCTGACAACTGACCAAGGTGAAAAAAATCAGGAGAATGTTAAATGTTTGTTTCATATTAATGTTGTTATATGATAAAAACAATTGGCAGCAGCGTAGCGAACCTCTAGAATGTTTTTACACATTGTTGACCAAATACCCACACCACGAGTAGTTTTTATTAAATTTTTTGGAATTACAAAATACTTAATTTTTACATTTAATCAGGTATGTTTTTTTAGTCAATCCAGATGTTTTGTGGATTTTTAGATAGCTCTTGAGCTGTTGAGTACCTAGTTACTGAACATTTTTTTTAATTCATTAAATTCAAAACAACAATTATTGCGGGCAAAATGATAATCGCAGAGATCCAGAAAAGTTTGATTGTCTTATCATGTGATTGAACCAATTTTTTTAACTTCTTGTTTTTAGTTTTAATTGCAATCGGTAGAGGTGTTCTAAACCAATACTCACCAGAAACCCAGCCTCCACCTTTATCCGTTACCCATAAACCACCAAGGTCTTCTTTATAATCTGGTTTGATTTTTTTTATATAGTCGATAAAGGAAGCGTATTTCACCTGAGCAATTATTAGAAGAATAATGAGATAAATACTTGTACCTCCAATAAGAATACCTGTTATGATGTTTGATCCATTTTATATAGTCTTTGTTGTTATTTTACGAAGTAACAGATTAGCTTCAGCTATAGTCGATATTTCTGTAAATACGTTACACATTGTTGAAAAGCAAAAATAAAATTATGATAACAGGTAATAACAAAATCATAATTATATTAGCATTCCTCTTTAATTTCTGTTTTCTTTTAGCTAAATAAAATATTTCATAAAATAAAACTAAAGACCAAAGTATATAGAAAGCTAAAAACCAAGGAATAATTGCTAGTACATCTCCTGTTCCACATGTTCTATCTGGATTTAATGTAGATAATCCGATGAATATTGAAGCGAAAGTAAGTGCTATGATTATTATTGTTCTAAACAAAATATGCTTAAAGATATTTCTTTTTTTCATTATCTAAATATTAAACTGATTACTAGTTAAAATTACTCACTTTTTGCGAAATAATCTGAAATTTCCTGTTTTAGGGCTTGAATTTCCAGACTAAATTTTTTGTAAACCGATGTTTGTGGATTTTTAGATTGTTCTGCGTGCAAGTTTTTAGGCTTAATTATGTAAGATTGGTTTTAATTCCATTTACTTTCAAATTCCTCTTTTTCAATGGTGAACTCCATAAATTTACTTAGGTCAAGATTTGGTCGGCAAGCCTTCCAATTTCGTTTAAAGTACTTCATTAAGTTATCTCTACTAATTTTAAGCCTAATTCTTTAATTACTTGGTCAATGTCAAATTCGAAATCCTTTGGGATATTTATAGTCGCTAAACAATCAAAGTCAACTTGCCAAAATCCACCTCTTTTTGCCAATTCTTCTCCTAACATTCGATAGTCAGATTCTTTATGATTAGGTGTCAACTCAAACCTGCGAGTAATGAATTCTGATTCTTTTATGATTTTTATTATCTCATGTTTTCGCATTTCATTTATTTTAGTTTCGAATTCCGTCCCTAATGTTAATTTAGGATTGCAGAGATCATTGTCAATCATTCGAAATTTGTTTTTTGATAATTGCTCAACATAAAGTGTAGTTGTTACTTGTTCTTTTTTATGAAAAACTTCTAATTTGACTTTATTCATTTTTTGCTATATGTGTTGGTTTTTGATGGTTTGATGCGTGGTTGTTGTAGTGCTTGAGATGTTCTTCGAATTTAAGAAACGCTATGGTTTTTAGTCAATCCAGATGTTTTGTGGATTTTTAGATAGCTCTTTGAGCTGTTGAATACCTAGTTACTGAACATTTTTTTTAATTCATTTTAAATGACTTAATTATGTTTTCTAATTCGCATAATTCTTTCTTTCTGTACTTGTTTTGTGACACTGAAAGATCAATGGTATAGAACAATTCATTTTTTGGATGTTCAACAATAATGTATAATGTGATAATTGGAATTGTGTCAACTTTTTCCTCAACAAGATTCCATATTGATTTCTTTTCGAATAAGTCTGTTATTCCAGATTCAATTACATTATACTTACTTTCCACATTTTTTTGTTGTTCCTCAAGAGTCATCCAAGGTTGTGCTTTCCTCATTTCATTAATTCCAAAATACTTAAAAGCATTTTCTTCATAAGTTCCTGCACTTATTCCTGTCGCTGTAATTTCAGGTTTCCAACTGCTATCTGGCAAAACTACAGAATATCGATTGTCTTTTCCATTTACAATTATTCCACTGGTTAAATCTACCTTTTTACATTTGCAGTCATTCATAAATTCTGATTTTTCTGAGCAAGAAATCAAGAGAAAAAATCCGATTATTAGTAATGTCGTTTTTTGCTTCATCAAATGTTGTATAACGTATGGGAGTAGGGTAGTGCTTATTTTATAATTTCCTGTAATTTACAATTTTCTCGAATTCCTGTTATCATATCTTCACTGAAATTGATCCAAAATTCAAAATCATATTCTGCATATAGACACCATTTCTTGCCAGAATTATGTTGGATAATACATGCAGCATATGGGGAACAATCATAAAGTTCAATTTGTGTTACTTTTTCACTATTTAACCATTTTGACATCAGATTAAGACCAAAATCAAAATGGTGATTTTTTAAAAAGTCATTTTCCTGAGAAGCAATTTCTGTTTCATTACCTTTAGGTTCAGAACCTATACTTTCTTCATAAAACGAATAATCTTTTTTTACATTACCATTATCAAAGCCGAGATTAGAGTAAATCCATAATGGAGACCAAGGTTTTATTGGAGAATCTGGTCCAGGTGAAATTGTTATCCAAAATCGATCGTTATCATTTCTACGCATTCGTAAATTAAGTAGATAGGAACTGTAAAAACTCCCATAATTCTTCGTCGTATCATAAAAGTTACCATCTGGCAAACACCCTCCAGATTGAACACTTAATTTAGGTAAAAGTCCAAACTCAATAGAACAACCTATCATTTTTCGTAATAAATCCCTATGTTCGTCTAATATAATTTTCATTTGTTTAATTAAGTGTAAGAGTTATTTAAACAACAATTATATAGCAAAAATGTGTTTATACGCCTTATATATTTTGTTTACCCAAATCTAATGAATCCAAAGGATTTATCAAATCATTAAGTTGGTTTTTTGGGAATTTATCAAGCAAATTATGTAAATAAAATGAGCTTAAATTCATGAAAAACTTGTCGGAAAGCTTGAGATGTTTTTTGAAGTAAGTAATCGGTACAAGGCTGTGGGACTTAGTCAATCCCGATGTTTTGGGGCAGGCTACTGAGTTTATGTTTTGCTCTGCGAACAATCTGAAGACCTCGTTATTGTAAAATGTTTTACTCCTTTATTATTTTTTTTGTTAAAATGTCGTTGTCTGTATGTAATTGCAATATGTAAATTCCTTTTGATAGGTTGGTGAAATCAATTTTAGTAACTTTTGTTTCTGTAACTAACTGACCTGAATTGTTATAGATTTTAATGTTTTTTAGATTTTTAATGTTTTCAATGGTTAGGATATTTTGTACAAGATTAGGAAAGGTAATTAGCTCTTTGTAAGGCGTGTGATGATTGGTTGAAAGAGTAATTCCAGTGTTGTAGGTATAAGCGAAATATGTAAATCCTTCTAGGTTAATGTTGTTAGCCCATACAGAAGACTCATTAAGGTAATCAGCTTTATAAATGTGTTCAGCAGAACCCATGGAATTGTTATTTAGCCAACTTTGCATAAAATTAGGTTCTGATGAAAAAATAATTGAGATATTTAATCCAGGAGTACTATTAGCGAAATCTATAAGTCTATCCTTAGAATAATTAAAAGATGTATTCGGATTACTTACATAGGCATGTAATCGTAGTCTATCTAAATTAGCACCTATTATAGCGGCCTGAGCAGCTGTTGGCCATCCTACATAAGCTTCTGTCTTTATTGAATGAGTATTGTTGTTAGCAAGAGTTTTCATTTCTTGTAAAATAGTAATGAAAAACTGAAAGGCTCCATTTACAGTGCATGGTAAATTATTAGGAGTTAAGTAATTATTGCAATAGTATCCTCCAGGGTTAGTCGTAGAGTTATCCCAATACTCAAATTCCAAATTATAAGTATCAAATTTCTCCAAAGGGTTGCTTCGGCTATTGTTGAAAACATCTATAACGTTAGTGAAAAAAAAGCGTTTTCAGCAATTGCAGCAACATCTAATACCCCATAGATTGTCTTAGCTTTGTAAATGAAATCTGCTAAAATAAAATTAGTTGCTGGATTTAGCAAATTATAATTGCTATTAATAATATGAAGATCGTAAAGCAATAATGTCTTTATTCCGTTATTTTGAGCATAGGTCAATAGTTCATTTTCAGTTGTAACATTCCCCAAGATATTTGCAAAATCATTTACATACATAGCGCGATTCGCAAATACTTTGAAATTACTAACAAGTATTATTATGATTACACAAGTTATTTTTTTCATTGTTATGTGTTTTTTTTTAATGTTTTATAACGTTTCGGCTATGGCGTAATAGTTTTATTGTGATTTTGTTCTTTTTATCATTTCTTTGAATTCTATACTGTTATGCGGAGGAGTGTCTTCATACGTAATATAGCCAAAGTCACTACCGCAGAATTCTTTTATTTCTTTAAAAATCTTGTCTTCTATCTTCGTGTTAGGATATTTTGTCTCACAGTAAATTCCCATGATTATGTGTGCATCATCTGTGAAGAATAGCTCAGCACCCCTTAAGTCCGATTTTTCTGGGTTTGCCCAATACAAGCTATGTTTAACATGTTTATTATCCACTAAAAACTTAACTGCTTCTCGTGCTGTTTTAAATGTTTCTACTGGATTATCTCCATATTGAGGTACTTCAAATTCATCAGCAGTTTCTCTTCTGTTTGGAACAAAATGGTCAAGAAATCCCTCTACAAACAATTCTGTCCTGATATTTGTTAAAACATAGCAATCGGCAAAATATCCTTGGTATTCGTTCATTTCTATTCTCTTTTCTTTTCTACATGAAGCACAAAGAGGTTTAGTCGCTCCAAATCTAATGAATCAAACCTTAACCTCTAATTATTCTATTTATATCAATCTCGTTTCTCTTGTCAATTTCGATTTGTCAATTAATAAGTCATTGCTAAACCAATCAATCAGGACTTTTTCAATTTCCTTTTCGTTATATGACTTTGGGTTTCGTCTCGATTTTAGGTAGTGCTCTTGAGTCATTTTTTCGGCAACTTGTCTTACTGTTTTTAAGTCAAGCTCATTTCCTAATCTGTAAGCAAGCCAGAGTCCTCCGATAGAAAATCCTATTCCAATAAGTCCTAGTTGCCAACTAAAAAATAGACTAATAAAAGAGCCAACTAGAAGTAAGAATAGAAAATTTGTAATAAAATGAGGTGGTCGCAAAAGAGACAATTTAAACCCCAAGTTCTGTTCAATTTGATTGATTCTACTTTTTCTTATTTGTCTTGGTAAAAGTTCTGTGAGTTGAGTGTCGGGTAGTATTTTGTCTTTGTCAACTTTTAGTATAGAGGTTATAGCTTTCCGTAATTTATAATATGCTTGTTGTTTAGTGCAATCATCTTTTTTGTCAAGTTGAATTTTGTTTTTGATATAATCACACAATTCCCCAAAAGTCTGAATGTTGACTAATTCATTTTCAAAAAATTCGATTCCAAAAGACTCTTCAACTTTAACAAGTAGGTCTTCAATATCTTCTGGGTCTGTATTTCTTAGTCCAAATTCTTTCATTTTTCAAATCTTTGTACAATAATTATTTAAATGCACCATTATATAGCAAAAATGTGTTTATACTCCCTATATATTTTGTTTACCCAAATCTAATGAATCCAAAGTGTTTAGCAAATCAATGAGTTGATTTTTTGCTATATGCGTATGAATTCGGTTGGTTTTTTGGGAGTTTATCAAGCAAATTATGTAAATAAAATGAGCTTGAATTTCATGAAAAACTTGTCGGAAAGCTAGAAAAAGGTTGAGTTATTTAGCCTTTCGCCTTCTTTTATTCATTTGATTTTTTCAAGTCACTATTTTCGATCACCAATTTATATTCGACTTCATCCATTGACAGTAATCCTTCATTTATCACCCTGTAATTCCAACTATTCCTATTCTTAATCTTTTTTAATATTTTCATTTCATTTATCTGCAATGAGATTGAATCAAACGCTTCTAAAAAGTATTGGTTTTTATCATGCGCATTTCTAATTTCTCCATAGTTAGCAATTTCAATATTAGAATTTGGTTTTATTAGAATTCTTTGAATTGAGTCAGCCGATTGGAGTGTTCGAAATCCGTTTATTAATCTAATATTGGATTCAATTAAGTAATCTGATTTATTTTCAACAACATAATTGTTAATAAGTCCAGGGTCACAAGACAGGAAAAACATCGAAATTATTATTGTAAACATTATCTTCATTGTTATTTGGTATATTTTTTCTTCTTCGTTACTTGAATTGTTAAATTTATTCTTTAGGTTAAAAACATTTTTCAATCAACGTATTTTCTTTCTGATGAAGGTTAACTATCTGTTTTTAATGGTGTTTAGTTACTATAAACATTTATACACTGTGTGTGCCTTGAATGGTAAAATTAATCATTTTCGAAGAGAAAAATGCTATTTCTAATAAGTTAAAGTCCCTTATCTGAGGAATTAACGTCATTAAGTAATCTAAGTGGAAAGGTAGTTACCAAAGGGGTAGGGCAGCAGTACGAAACGATTTGTACAACGAGGTTTTATAAGTCTATCAAATTACTATTCTAAGTAAGTATCATTACTGAACCGCCGTATACGAGACCCGTACGTACGGTGGAGTATTCAGTTGTTTTAATTTTATAGGTTTTCATGAATCGCTTCGCTTATTTGAGAGGCGAACTCCGTCAGTTTAGTTGGCGGAGCCGTCTACTCGATTGTGCTTTCGTTATTTCTTTTCCACTATTACATCAGGCATATTAGGGTAGGAAGTCATAAAACTCAAAAATTTAGGCAAGAACCATTCTCTCGTTAGTTCTTCATACATATTCACAAGATTTGATAATCTATGCCAAGTAATTAGTATTTTCTCAATCAAGGAATTCAAATCCTCTCCGTCATTTAATCTTTTCTTTAAATCCATTAACTCACTTTTGGCAGCAGATAATACTTCCCAAGCCTTATATTCCCATATGTCAAGACCTTGTATTTGTTCAATAAAAAACAACACCTGTCGTCTTATGTCACTTTCAGAGGCAAAAACATTTTCAATTTCATCCCGTTTAGTTACCACTGGAAAATCTTTATACTTTAACAAATATGATAATTCATTCTTTTGATATGCAAATTTTGCAAAAGCAGATAAGAATTTCGCTCGTTTACCATAAATTTCCAATGCAAATCTGCTGATAATCTTCTCAGATAATTTATTTAAAGTCGGAATTGTAATTGTCACAGAACCTTGGTCTGTGTAGTTTGGATTTTGTGGTAGTAGAATTTTGTCAATGAAATCGTTAAGGCATATAAAGTATACATCCTTGGTTTTTAAATCTACGACAAACAACACAAATGAAATACTTGAACCTAATGATTGAACTGTATATATGCTATTTGTGTCTAATACAAACTTTACAACTTCAACTTCAATATATTCTGATTTGTCTTCTTTCCAATTTCCTTTTGCAACGTTTTGAACTGGATATAATTTCTCCTTTTTAATCTCTAATTCCTGAACGGATTTAACCTGAACATATAGATATTCGCCTAAGGTCTCAGAAACTTTTGCATTGATTGATTCAAATAATTCTATAACTAAATCAACCCCATAATCAGGATGATTAAATTCTCGAACAACCCATTCTTTTGGCAAATGGTCTTTAATAATCTTAAAAGACTCATCTTCCATAATATGCTGTATTACCCTTTGTTTTTTATGAACCATTCGTTTTTTTTAATGAAGCACAACGTTTAGTATATGAAAAGTAGGCGATTTCGAGGTATTAAAATTTCGTTAAGTACAAGTTTGTGATACGAGCCAAAATACTTGAATATATTACTGTCTCGCCTATTTTTTATATACATTGTTATGCCCTTTTTTATTCTTCCCATAAGGCGTTATTCGTTATCTTCCACTCATTATTTATTTTCTTAAACATAAGGGAAAGTGTTACACCTTCAATTGGATAAGATAGTTGCATTCTCACAGAATTTGTTCCGCAAACCCAATCACCTAGTCCAAAATAATGCTTAATACCTTCTTCTTTAATTTCTTCTTCCGTTTTGATTATTATTTGCTTATCAAATTTTGATACTCCAAGCAAGTTATTATGGTTAGCTTCTCCGAAATACTTAATAATCACTTGTTTTCGAGTAGAGTCAAAGTCTGTATGATAAAACTGTTGCAAATCTGGAAAGTCTAAAGCTTTTTGAAATATCTCTTTGAAGTCAGTTGGTGATAATTCTTTAGTTCTGTCATAAAAATTTCTTAGCCTATTAATTTCAATTGTCGATTCAGAACTAATAAGCTTATCAGATTTTGAATTTGCTTGTAACCAATATTCACCACAATTTGATATAAAATAATCGCTTTCAGTTTCATCTATATGACCAAAATTTCCCTTTTCTCCCTTATGAAAGGCAATGACATATAAGCTGTCAACTGAAAACTGATTGAGGTATGGTCTGCATAAATTTCCAAAGTCACCCCATACTTTCACTTTTTTTCGATTCTCAACCCCTTTGAAAACTTCAAGCACTTCAACTTCCATTGACATTGGTGTTGGACTATCATAAATGTCTTTAAATGTCAGATATTTATTGACTTTGACTAAAGCAACTAAATCAGAATTTGGAGATACCTTGTAGAAATCCCCTTGAGATTCACAATCACAAGCATATGTCTTCACTGTCGTTAGACTAAGGAATATTGTTAATATGATTATTACTGTTTTCATTTTTTTCTAATTGGGCATAACAACCATATAAACACACCCTTGCATAACATAGTTGTGTTTATACGCCTTATACGTTTATACTTTTTCTGTCATTATCAAAAACACAAAAAGCCCAGTAAAAACAGGTTTTGGAAGTGAATCTAGAGGTACTATTTATATTTTTGAATATCATAAGACTAAGATACAAAAAACAATTTTATGAAGGAGAGATAAGCGAATAATTATCCGTATACTATTCGGATAATATGCGACTATTGTTTTTAGTTTTTGTTGGGTTTTTATTTCTCTGTACAATGTTTTTAGCCCCGATAGAGGCGGTATCCTTTTGTTTTTTGAAGAAAAACAAAAGATAAAGCCGAAAGCGGGAAATAGCTCCTAAAAAAAATACCACTTCTTCTGTATGAAAAAGTGGTATTTAGGTCAAAATGTGTTCTGGTGCTTATTGATTGTTTTTCTCAATATAGTTTAACACTTTTTGCATGAGGTGAACTCGGTCTTTCCCTCTAACATTGTGTTTGTGTTCTGGGTAGGCAAAGTAGTCTACTTGAACGCCTTTTGAGACACAGTTTCTTACGAATTCTAGTGAGTGTTGCCACACTACTACGTCGTCTATAGCTCCGTGAATGAGTAGTAGGGGATCTTGTAGTTTTTCTACTTGCTTGTTCCAGTTGTTTTTTTGGAATCCTTCTTTGTTAGTTTTTGGGGTATCCATATAACGCTCTGTGTACATTACTTCATAGAGTGACCAATCCATTACGGGACCTCCTGCTACTCCGCAGGTGAATTGTTCTGGGTAGTTGAGGAGTAATCCTGTAGTCATAAATCCTCCATAGCTCCATCCATGAACGGCTATTCTGTTTCCGTCTATATATTTTTGAGATTTTAGGAATTCTACTCCTTTTATTTGGTCTTTCATTTCTTCGAAACCTAAATTACGGAAGGTGGCTTGCTCAAAATGGCGTCCTCTATTTCCAGATCCTCGTCCGTCCACAGTATATACGATATATCCTTTGTTTGCCATATAGTGCATCCAGAGGCTGGCTCCTGCTAACCATGAGTTGGTGATCAGTTGTACATTTGGTCCGTTATAGACATAGACTAGTGCAGGATATTTTTTGTTTTCATCGAAATCTTTTGGGAGAATCATTCTGGTATTTAGAATGGTAGATCCATCTGCAGCGGTTATTTTTGATAGTTTGGTTTGTGCAATGGCTATATTCTCTAAAGGATTTTTTGATTTTAGGAGTTCTTTGGTAATTTTTCCGTTAAGGTCTATGATTCTGCTTATATGCGGAGTATTTAGGTTTGAATACACATCATAGATTGCTCCATTTTTGCTCAAACTAGCTCTGTGGATTCCTTTTTCGGTAGTTATTTGTTGGGTTTGTTCGTTGGTAAAGTCACTTCGGAAAACTTGAACTTCCATTCCGTTATTTGTGTAGGCTGTGTAAACTACGTCTCCTTTGTAGAATCCTAATACGTCTTTTACGTCACCATGAGAAGAGGTTACTTTGTTGAGTAATTCTCCGTCGGTATTATAGCGGTAGATATAGTTGTACCCATCTCTACGACTTCTCCATAGGAACTCATTTTTGTGTCCTGGGATAAATTTCATGGCATGAACTGGTTGAACGTATTTGTCGGATTTTTCTTCAAAGAGGGTTTTGATAAATTTTCCGTTCTTTACGTCATATTGGTTCATTTTTAGGTGATTCTGATCTCTGTTGAGTACACCAATATACAGGTACTTTTCATCGGGTCCGAAGGTAATATTGGTTAAATATTGATCTTTTGGTTTCCCTGTTCTCACTTTGGTGGATTTTCTTTTGGCTACATTGAGAATTTCCACTGTTACTTGCTCAGAACTTTCTCCTGCCATAGGGTATTTAATGTTCTCTAGGCTGGCTATTCTGGTGTTTGTGTGTACCAATGGATAATCGGCTACACAGCATTCGTTGTTTCTATAATAGGCAAGATAATTGGACTTTGGTGACCAAAATGCTCCTGTTTCTACTCCAAATTCATGACGGTGAACCACTTTTCCGTAAGTGATAAAGTCTTCTTTAGAATTGGCAACTCTTTTATCTTTTTTAGGTCCTTTTAAGTAAAGGTCTTTTTCCTTAACATAAGCGGTGTACTCATGGTTTGGGGATACATAAAGTTCTTCTGCTCCTTTGCTTTTGTAAGTTTTTTCGGTAAAGCTGTTTTCCTTTATATTATATCGATATGCTTTGTCTTTATAATGAATAAGAAATTCTGATTGACTTAGCCATTTTACTGGTGGAAAATATTTCA
This sequence comes from Flavobacteriales bacterium, assembly GCA_025210805.1. NCBI lineage: Bacteria > Pseudomonadati > Bacteroidota > Flavobacteriia > Flavobacteriales > Flavobacteriales bacterium. The sequence goes on along the minus strand of JAOAQX010000034.1, from coordinate 44,002 downwards.
GTTTTTCTCCTTTAAAGTCAGAAAGTCGTACTTTTTTGATTTCGTTATTGGGTAATGTAATGATTAATTCATTGCTTTCTACCATGGAATATCCTCCTTCTGGAAGCCAACGAAATTGATAGATTCTTTCTGGATAATAGTCTCTGTATTGTTTTAATACAGCGTTTTCTAATGTTAATTCTTGCTGAGCCAATCCTGTAAAACTAAAAAGGCATAGGCTAGAAGCCAATAAAATAATTTTGCGCATATAATTGTTGCTTTTTTCAGAAGCTAAAATTACAAAAATATTAAGACATTTCTATTTGTTGTTTTTAACTGGCGAGGATTCCAAAATAGCAATTATTCAACAACTGATTCCCATTCGTAACATAATTTCGACACTTCGTATCTTTGATGGTGTTTTTTTGTTGAGATAACTAGTTTTTTTGTACTTATGCTTTAAGTTCAAAAAAACTGATATGAACGGAATGTATTTTATGATACATCTAGAACTTGTAAATCTTAAAATTAATTTGAATTAAAGGAATAAAATAAGGGTTGTTTTTTTCATCTTAAAGCTGATTTATTTTTTGGATCAGCTTTAATTTATTTAGGCTGATTCTTTTGAAGAGATTTCAAGTTTTTTTCTAATTCTTCTAATTCCTTTTTCCATTCCGAAAAATCGATGCCTTCTAGATTTTGAGAGTATAATAATTTTCTAAGTTCTTTGATTCTTGCCATCACTTTTTTATTTTCGAAGTGTTTTTTATGACGAGGATTTTCATTTTGAAAAGATGCTTGAAAATCTTGCATTTGATCAAGCATTTCAAGAAGCTTTTCGTATGCTTTAGAATCATTTTCTACAATTCTTAAACTATAAACAATAGCCTCCAGAGTACAGAGAAACTGTGCATCGGGTTCTTTTCTGAGTACAAAGCGTGATTTTTCCTTGGGAATTAATTGGTATTGAGGAATTGTTTTTAATGTTTCGGAGTGTTGAATCATTTTTTTAGCTTCACTCCAAGTTCCATCAATCATTAGAAGAAGTTTTAAGTTTTTTGGGGCGATCTCAAGGTTTTTTGCTTCTTTTGATGGGAAAAGTAAGCCAATTTCGTTGTGTTCAAATTTTTCTAATTCATTATGAAGCATTGTTTGATCATCAAATTCTAAACTATTGATCAAAAAACTGTTTTCTAAAGACAAATGGGAAGCTAATGCCGTACTAAAGGCTTTTTTCTTTTCATTGGGATGTTGTAAAATTCCTATTCTCACTTGGTTTTTTTGTGGAACAATCATTTTACAAATACATACTTTTTTTGCTCTTCGGCAGTTGAAACAAAATGCTCTAGCTTCTGTAGTTTCCTGTTTTTTCTGAAGCTCTTTTTGAGGTCTTAAATCTTTTATCGACATGGTGGGAGCAGGGCTAAATAGTTCTTAAATTCCATTTCCCATGTAAGATGCTCTTGAGCTTTTCTACAATTTTCTACAAGTGATTGGTAGTATTCCCTACTTTCGATGATTTTTCTAATTTGTTGGGCAATTTCTTCAGGAGTTCTTTTGTGAATGGTTTCGCCTATAAGGTAAGTTTCAACAATGTTTTTCATTTCTGGGAAATCACTTGTGAGCACAGGGATTTCGGCTTGAATATAATCAAACAACTTATTGGGAAGTGCAAAATAATAATTGAGCCCCAGGTTTTCTTCCCAAGATAAACCCAAGCCAGCTTTAGGACTTATTTTTTTGAGCTCTTCGGGAGTTTTTCTACCAAGAAATTGAACGTTTTGGGTATATTCTTTTGTAGAAGTGTATTTCTTTAGTGTATCATATTCGTCTCCGTTTCCGATAATCCAAAGCTCAAAATCTGGAAGGAATTCCAAAGTATCAATCATCAAATTGATTCCTCTTCCTAAATTTACGGCACCTTGGTAAAGGAGTATTTTAGGAATGCTTTCCTTTTTCGGTTCCTGGGATTTATCTTGTTTTAAAGGAATATTTCTTACTACCGAAATATTGACATCATATTTTGCCATCAAATAATCGGCAATGCTTTTGCAAACAGTGATTACCCTAGGACTTTTGGGTAAAAAAGTTGCCTCCACCCAAAGCCAAAATTTCTTTACTTTCGGTTTGCTTTGTATTTCTGGAACTTCGGGAAAAAGTTCATGAAGATCAATTAAATAGTTCTTACGTTTAATCCAAGAAGCTATTTTTACGGCAGGAAGCGTGTCTAAATCATTGGCAACAAAAAAATCTGCTCGTTGGAATAAGAGCCAAAAGAATAATTGAATATTCAAAAATGCATAAAAAAGAAATCCTTTATTAAAAAGAATATGAAGTCGATGGGTTTCGTATTTTTTCTTAATTGGTAACGAGTTTGAGAGTTTCCTTCCTACCAATTTGGGTTCATATCCATGGTGTAATAAAGAAGTACAGACTTTATGAAGTCTTTGGTCTGTGGTCAAATCATTGGAGACGCACAAAATTATTTTCTTTATTGGTTTTTCCCTAGTCAAATTCCTTATTTTTGTTGCAATATAAACAAAATCTTTTATGCAAATCTATCATAATATTTCGCTAAAAAACTATCATACTTTTGGAATAGAGCAAAAGGCAAAAACGCTCATTGAGATTGAACATGAAGATGAAATTCCTCAAATTTCAGAAATGATTGAAGGAAAGGAATATTTGGTGATCGGGCAAGGGAGTAATCTTCTTTTTACCAAAGATTTTGAGGGAATCATTATTCATCAGAAACAAGAAGGAGTACAGATAGAAAGGCAAGATGATAAAAATGTTTGGATCACCGTTGAGGCAGGAAAAAACTGGCATGAATTTGTAAAATGGAGCCTTGATCATCAGTGTTTTGGGTTAGAAAATATGGCTTTAATTCCTGGAACGGTAGGTGCTTCACCTGTTCAAAATGTAGGAGCTTATGGAAAAGAGGCAAAAGATTTTGTGGTTTCTGTACGAGCTTTTAATTTAGTTTCAAACAAATGGGAAGATTTTACTCATTCAGATTGTGAGTTTGAATATCGAAATTCATTCTTTAAGAAAAATTTAGGCAAATATTTGGTTTCTAAAGTTAGATTCAAATTACATAAAGAACCCGTTATAGACGCATCTTATGGTGCTATTCAAAATGTGTTAAATAAAAATGGAATCCAGAATCCTCAGCCAATAGATATTTTTAATGCCGTTGTGGAAATACGAAATTCAAAATTACCGAACCCACAAGAAATTGGAAATGCAGGTAGTTTTTTTAAGAATCCTGTAATTACGAAACAACATTGGGAGAAAATCCTAAAAAAATATCCAGATGCAAAGCATTATCCGCTTGAAAATGGAATGATTAAAATTCCCGCAGGATGGATGCTTGATCGTTTAGGGTGGAAAGGAAAAAAGTTTGATGATTTTGGAGTTTATGATAAACAAGCCTTGGTTCTTGTGAATTATGGTTCCGCAAGGGGAGAAGAGATTCAAGAATTGGCAAAAAAGATTATTAGAAATGTAAAAGAAGAATTTGAGATTGATCTAGAGCCTGAGGTACAAATGTTTTGATATAGATATTAGAAATACATACCTTTTTTTTATCATGCCTTATGTGTTTTAAAAAAATGTAGCAAAATCAATATTTTATTAATTTAAAATTGATGAAAATAAATTGTAATGTTTTGCAAAGAATGAATACTAAACCCTCAATTATAAAATCATAATTGGGAATGCAAAAAAACATTATAATTCTCTTGTTATTTATCGGGAATTTTCTAAATGCACAGGTAACAAGTGGAAAATTAGAAGGATATATTAAGTCTGGAGTAAGCAAGGAAGCACTGCCAGGAGTTAATATTTTATTATTCGACACAGAAACGGGAAAGAAATATGGAACCAGTTCTCGCTCTGATGGCTATTATTCTTTTAATCATGTAGCAACTTCTAAAAATTATCAGCTAGAAATAAGTTTTATTGGTTATCAAACCGAAAAAAGGCAAAATATCGCGATACTTTTGGGACAAACTACCAAATTGAATTTCCTTTTGAACGAGGAAAATAATGCTCTTGAAGAAATCGTATTGAGCGATGAGTCTGAAAAAGCGACGAACAATCAGGCCGATTTTTTGATTAATCAGGAAAAAAAAGATAAAATCCCGACGATAAATAGAGGAATTCAAGATTTAACCAACACGATGAGCTCTGCAAATCTTAATTCTTTTGCAGGGGCGAGTAATAGATTCAACAATCTCAATATAGATGGGATGGTTAATAATGATGTAATTGGTTTTCAAGAACCCGCTAGCGGAGCTTCTGGAAGTACTGCCACAGGTTCTCCTGGTGCTTTGGCTCAAACACAACCCATTGGTTTTGGCGCAATCAAAGAATTATCGGTTAAACTGAGCCCTTTTGATGTTTCAGTGGGGAATTTTACAGGAGCAAATATCAATTTAATTACCAAAAATGGAACGAATCGTTGGTCTGGAAATGCTTATTTGTTTGGACATAATCAAAATCTATTAGGAAATTATTCCAATGGAGTTATGCAGGAAAAAGGAGATTTTTACGACGCTCAATATGGTTTGAGTTTTGGTGGACCTATCAAAAAAGATAAAGCATTTGTGTTTTTTAATGTAGAGCAAACGAAACGCAAGGAAAACGTGATGAATGCGCCTGGTTCTTCTGGAAGTAGGATAAGCTTAGCTTCAGTTAAAAAAATTGCAAATCATCTAAAAGATCAATATAACTACGATCCTGGTACATTCGAAAATGCCGACCTAAAGCGTGAAAGCACGAAAGTTTTTGGTCGTTTAGATTATAATATTTCACCAAAGCATACCTTAGTATTTAGAAATAATTTGATTTTTAGTGAATCTGACCAATTGGAGTGGAATGCGAATTTTTTCAATTTTGGGAATCAGGGATTTCAGCATCAGAGTGTTGCCAATTCATCAATAGTAGAACTGAGCAGCTTTTTTGACGAAAATACGCATAATAAATTCTCTATTGGGTATAATTATGTGAACGAGGATAGAGATTATCAAGGGCGTGTATTTCCTCATATTCAGATAGATGAAGGTGCAGCAAATACAATATTTGCAGGTTCCTATCGAGAAGCATCTGTTTTTGGAAATACCCAAAACACTTGGCAATTGCAAGAGAAGATTGAGTTTTCTAAAGACAAACACACTTTTTCTGGTGGTTTTGGAGGAGAGTTTAGTAAAATTGAATACCGATTTTTGTCGGCTTGGAATGGAAGATGGGAATACGGATCAGTAAATGATTTTTTAAACGATCGCCCATCGAGAATTAGAGGGGTTTATAATAGTTTGAATAATGATTATGAACACAATAGAATGAAGCCGTCGGCTGCTTTTGGTATTCTTATGTGGAATGCGTTTTTACAAGATGAATATCGTTACCATGATCGCTTGAAATTTCAATTTGGATTAAGAATGGATGGTGTCTTGCTGGATGAAAAACTACCCGTAAGCCAAGAGATAAAGAATACTCCAGAATTTGCTCATTTTGAAAACACTCTTTCTACAAAACCAAGAATTAATCCACGTTTTTCTTTTGAATATCAATCTAAGAATGAACGTCCTATAACACTTAGTGGGGGAACAGGTTTTTACTCGGGTAGAATTCCAAATTTGTGGTTTGCTTATGCTGAATATATTTCGGGAACAGAATACTTTAATGTAGATATAAGACCTCAAAACTCCATAAAACTTACCGAAGATTTATCAGATTTAGCGAATCAGCAATCGGGACTCACTGAAATAAATTTGATCAATAATGATTTCAAACTACCCAGAGAGTGGAAAAGCCAATTGGGTATTCAGGTTCCATTAGCAGAAAATTGGAGATTCAGTTTCGAAGGAATGTATCATAAAGTGATAGATGGTATTTATTTTCAATCAATTAATAGAAAAAATGTTCAAAAAAACTACGATGGAGCTGATAATAGAGCATATTTTTCTTTACCAAAAGAGGAACAAAAGATCAATAAGAATTTCACTAATGTATTTTTGCTAAAAAATACGAATAAAGGTTATCGTTATCAATTGAGCGCAAATATCCAAACGAAGATAAAAAATTATGAAGCAAGTTTGGGCTATACTTATGGAGTGAGTAAGGATCTTTCGAGCACTGTGCGAAATTCCCATGCAGCAAACTTTGAATGGAATCAAACGATCCAAGGGAATGAGCCTCAATTATCTTATTCAAATTTTGATTTAAGGCATAAATTTGTTTCTTTCCATACCTATTCTATTCCTTTTAAGAAGGGTAATTTGAACCTAGGGTTGTTTTATACTTTGAGGTCTGGAAGTCCTTATTCGTTTATCTATTCTGGTGATGTGAATAAAGATGGATCTTCAAAAAATGATTTAATTTACATTCCGCAAAATTCTACAGAAATTCAATTTCAAGAATATACAAATGAACAGGGAGCTTTAATTACTAAAGAACAGCAATGGAAAGATCTTGACGAGTATATTAACTCTATAGATTATTTAACAGAAAATAGAGGAACTTACGCTAAGCGAAATGGTGCAAGAACCCCTTGGAATCAGGAAATTAATCTCTCTTTGTCTTATGATTTCTCTGTATGGAAAACAAAACGATTAAAATTATCCGCAGATATCTTTAATGTAGCAAATCTGCTCAATAAAAATTGGGGGAAACTCGTTTATGTACCTAACGTAGTAAACTCTAGTTATCGTTTACTGGATTTTAAAGGAATTGAAGATAATAAGCCTGTTTACCAGTTCAAAAAGCCAAACGGAAAACCTTGGATCATTGATAATTTTAATTCTAGATGGCGAGTTCAACTTGGTGTTTCTCTGGAATTTTAAAAGAGCCAAGGGAAGTGGATATAAAAATTTTTAAACAAAGAAAGGGCAGAAAATTCTCTGCCCTTTCTTTGTTTAAAAGTAAATGATCGATTGGTATAGAAATTAGAATCTGTCACTTCTTGGTCTATGATATGTGTCATAATCATAATCTCTATGACGGTAGTCATTTCTATAACTTTGATCATGTAGATCTATGTAGTTATTAACTAATCTCATTACTCTTTGTTTGTCATAACGATGACAGATATCCAGTCTTCTCATTTGTCTTAGGATACTTTTCTGTCTATTTATTTGCGTTCTTAATCTTTGAATTTTTCTTCTTATCCTTTGCTTTTTTCTGTAGCTATGATGAAAATTAAGATAATCCAATTTGTCTTTGAGTCGTTGGACTTTTCTTCTATCTCGCCTCAAATCTGCTTTCATCGTTCTCATGATGTCCACCTTTACTCTTTCTGCTGCTCTTATTCTGTTTCTTCGGAGCATTTGTCTGAGTTCGCGTTTTAGGAATCTTAAATCTTGTATATTATCATTGGTGTGTTTTCCAATAATTTTTTTTGACTTGAGATTGTCTTTTTTCGCAGGTGTGTTCGCTTTTGTCATTAATGGTGCTGCTACCATTATCATTCCCAGGGTAAGTAATCTAAGTGTTTTCATAATTACAAGTATTTAAGTTAAACATAAACGTCTTGTTTACCTTATTGAGAATACTGTGCCAAAAAATCAAAGAGTAATTTTAAAAATAACAGGTAAGGTAATATTATTAAATAAATAAACCCTTTTGTTTATAAATAAACAAGATTGTGATAATCTTGTTTGTTTTTTTATAGTATTTAGGTAGTGAAATGTTAAAAATCTCAATGCTTTTTTTAAGATACTAGAGACTTTTATATTTGAATCTAGCTAGAATGGGGTAGTGATCTGAGATATATGGAACGCCATATTTCTTATTAATTGTTTGGTATTGGAGGGATTTTGCATTTAGAAAAAAAATGAAATCTATATTCCTTGAAAGAATTCCTCCCCATTTACCAAATCCATTAAACGAGGCGTGTCCATCAGTTCTTTCAGAGTTTTTGTGGGCAACATTATAGTTGTTCGTTAAGGCTTTCATTCTCTTATTGCCAAACAACATATTAAAATCACCCGTGATAAAAACTGGAGCATGATCTTTTACAATGTTTTTTATTTTTTTATGTAAGAGTTTACTGGAGTTTAATTGAGATATTTTTCCGATATGGTCAAAGTGTGTATTAAACACATAGATGTTTTGCTTGTTTTTTTGATCTTTTAGTTTAACCCAGCTTACAATTCTTGTGTTATTTGCATCCCAACCTTTTGAGGGAACTTCAGGAGTTTCACTAAGCCAAAACGTTTCACTTTTCAGTAAAATAAATCGTTCTTTTTTAAAGAAAATACTTTTGTATTCTCCATAAGGTCCATTTTCATTTATTTCTCCCACAACATTATAGTTTGGGAATTTCGATTTTAAGAAACCTACCTGATGCTCTAAGCCTTCTTGGATACCTAAGATATCAGGTTTGATTTCATCAAGCATTTTTACGCATGCATTTTTTCTATTTGTCCATTGATGAGTCCCATCTTCAGAGTTGTCATATCTTAGATTAAAGGACATGATAGAAAGCTCAGAGTTTTGTGGTGCGTTCAAAACATTATTTTTATGACAACCTAGTAAAAAAGTGCTCAAAGCGAAAAATATTATAGCTCTCATTGTATCGAAACGTTTATTGTGTTTGATGCTGGTAAGCCAGCATAAGTTTCTTCAAATTGTATTGTGTAAGTTCCTGATTCTAATAGTTGATATCCATCAGCTAAATTTACGCTGCCTTGAAAAGATTGATTTTCTACTAGTGTTTTATAATCTGATTTTTTAGGAGGCATTCGTTTCACCATTATTCCCGAGTAAGGTATACGTTTTCCATCTTTGAGAATCAAAAGGCTACTTCCTGTAAAATTACCTTCTAGTGGGGTTCCCCAAGGTAGAAAAGTATAAGCTTCTTTTCCAGTATTGGTAATTTCCATTGTAAGTTTGATGTTTTCTCCTTGGAGATAATTCTCTTTATCAGTTTTAATGGAGGTTTTTATTGGGTTGATATATTCTGTATCTTTTACTCTTTCAATAACGGTAATTAATTCTTGTTCTGTAGCAGAACGATCCACAAGTAATTCAGAGTCTTTAAGGAGTTTTTGTGTAATTTTCACTTTATAGTAATACCCTTCAATAAATTGAAAATATTTGATAGGATCACAGAGTACTTTCCATTCACCATTTTGATTTAGGATGTCGTTTTCTTGGTATTGGAGACAAGTAATGGAGCTTCCAAACTGATCGTTACTCTTTGTTTTTCTTGAATGTATCCACCAAGTTTTTTCTTGATTTTTAGTAGTCATATTTCCCTCAATCATTTTTATATTTTTGGTAACTAGTTGCAAAGGTTCTGTATTCTTGAGATAGGATGTCACCAAAGCAGATATTTTGTCACCCTTTTTCAATTCAATATAATTTCCATTTGCGGGACTTATGATGGTGGTGAATTTCTCGCCCTTTTCGTTCTTTAGCGTTAATGTTTGACCATCCATTTCATTTTGAATATTAAGAACCCAAAATGTCATTTTTTTATCCGTTTCTACAGTTCGAGCTTTATTAGATTTACAAGACATGATTCCAAAAAGTAATAAGCAGAATACGGTGGAGTAGATAATTGTTTTCATATTGTTTTTTGTTCAGATTAACCAAGAAGCGTACCTAATATTTTTCTTACAATTTCCAAGCATATGTAAAGTTCAGACCGTTTCCATTGTAGCTAGGGTTTACTTCCCACCAATCATTGTTTGAGTAATGAAACTGCCCGTAACTTAATCGGAATTTACTCCCTTTTTTGTTAGTATATTCTATTCCTATATGGCTAGAATGAGAAAATGTAAAATGCGTACCTGTATGTGGGAATTTTTCAAATCCCTGAAAAAAACCTGTTCCGTATTCTAAAAAAGGACTCCATTTTTTCGAGCCTAAAATATGCCATCTAAAATAGGGTTGAAGACCTATTCCCATTCCGAATTTATTTTTTGATTCCAAATTCTTTCTTTCATCAAACCATTGTTGCAGACTAAATTCTAAAGCCACAGCAAACCAAGGGGCTATTCGTCTTTCAACACCAATATGTTGTCTCAAAACAGTTTTGTATTCACCTACAGTTAAACTGGTTCTGAATTGATAATAATCTTCAGTAGATTTTGGTTTTACCACATATTTGGCAATAATATAGGAAAGTGCTGCGGCACTTGCAACCCGTATAAATATCTTTTCATTTGTTAAGGTGATAGGTCCTCCATGATGCAAACCTGGAATTTCTGGCCATTCTGTAGAAGGTTCAAAGATAGAACTGTTTGGAGAAGATTGTTGTCCACATGTGTCTTGAGTATTAAGTGTGAACAGAAGCAATATGAACATTGCTTGGTAAATGTATGATCTAAATTCCATAACTTATTTTTTTTCTGAGCTATTTCTGCTATTTCTTCCTACATAAAACCCTAGAGAAAATGTGAAATAGCTATTGGTGAATTTCTGTTGATTTGAAGTGCTAATAGAAATTTTTGAACTGGGTACTAAATTTCCACCCGCAGTAATTCGAATTTTGTCTATTTCTATTCCTGCTTTTAGCATTAAACCAACTTTTGAACTAAGTTCAATGGGTGACCATGTAGGGCTAATGTCAGAAGAGATGTCTGCAAGTTGATAATAACCTATTCCTCCAGAAAGAAAGGGGGCTATTTTCTTATTACTTGGCAGATAATAATCCATGACAAGAAGGTATGCTAAATTCAGTCTTGATTGTCCTTTAGTTTTTGATTTTACAGAAGATTCAATTTTTCTGGCGATCGCAGCACCTTCTAAACGAAATCCTATGTTTATTCTGGGAGATAAAAAGTATCTTAAATCTGATCCCACTACCACATCGGTACTAGAAGAAGCTTGAACTACGCCAAAATCAACACCAAGTCTAAAAGATTCAGATATTTGAGCAGAAAGCTGTTTGAGGCCTAGAAAAAGAAATAAACAGCAAATAATTTTTTTTTGATCCATTTTTCAAAATCGCTTTATAGATTTTTGTGCAAAGGAACAGAAAGCTTTTCTTTAAAAACTTGACCAAAAGTCAAGAAAATCATACTATTTTATTTTTTTACGAATTCTGCTGAGTGTTTCAGGAAGAATTCCAAAGTAATTAGCAATTTTTTTCAATGGAATATTTTTAACAATATGTGGATTTGTTTTTAATAAGTCCAAATACATTTCTTCTTTAGTTTTTGTAAGTAAATCCCGTTCTCTTAGGTATTTATTGAGATAATAATTTTCAACTTCTTGACGCCCTATTTGATTCACTAATAGAACGCTTTCGCAAAGTTTTTTATATTCCACGTATGGTATTACTTGAAACTCACAGTCTGTGAGTGCTGTACCTTGTATTTCAGATGGGCTTTGAGTGAGTAATGAAGCAAATGCACAGAAGAAGTTGCCTTCGAAAATAAAGCTTAATGTTTTTTCAATTTCTCCAAAACTGATAGTTGTTTCAACGATTCCTGAATTCAGAAAATAGATATTTTTTCCTATTCTATGATATGGGTAAATGATGGTGCCCTTTTTTACTTTTTTTGAAACGAGTTCAAAGGAATAATCATCATCCTTAAAAGATTTATTGTAGTTTTCCCTAATATAATCACTCAGTAAAATCATTTTACAAAAATACTAAAAAACAAATGCTTTGATATTTAGGAGAGATAACTGTTTTAATGGATTTTTATTATGCAATAGGAGAATGTTATGAGATTCGAAAATCAAATTTGTCATTTCTTTTGAAATTTATGGGTATTAAAATCAAAAGAGATATCGGAGTGAGTTTGAAAGAAAATAAGTAAATTCCACATCGTAATCAAACCAAAACACTATTAAAATGAAATTAACAAAGCCTTCTTTAGCTTTTCTTTTAGTGGCAGGACTTTATTCTTGTGGAAACAACACCACTTCAGAAAAAAAGACTACTAATATTGAAAAGAAAAAAGTAGAAGTAAAAGCATTTGATACAAGCATGATGAGAAAGGATATTGCTCCTTGTTCTGATTTTTATCAATATGCTGTAGGAACCTGGTTAAAGGATAACCCAATTCCTTCAACCGAGAGTAGATGGGGGAGTTTTGAGTTTTTGTCTGAAGAGAATAAAAAACAGATTAAAACCATAATGGAAGAACTGCTAGAGGCTAAAAATCTACAAGCAGGAGAGAAGCAACAAGTAAGAGATTTGTATTTGTCTTCCTTAGATTCTGCTACCAGAGAACAAATTGGGATTAAACCATTGGAAAATTTGTTGGCAGAGATCAATAGTATTTCCTCTAAACAAGAATTACAAGACTATATAACAAGCTCCGTAAAATCTGGTGTTGGTGGTTCTCCTTTTGGATTTTATATTACCATAAATTCAAAAAAATCTGATGAACATGCTGTTTATTTTTCTCAAAGTGGGTTGAACCTTCCAGATCGTGATTATTATCTTTCTGATCAAGAAAGTATGGTGAAAATCAGAAAGGAATATCAAGCTTTTATGAAGAGATTGTTACAACTGGCTAATTATTCTGAAAAGGAGGCTGGTTCAATTGCTCAATCAGCTTATGAAATTGAAGCTAAATTGGCAAAAATATCCATGGATCGAGTTTCAAGAAGAAACCCAGATTTGACTTATAATCTTTGGACATCTCAACAGTTAGAGACAGCTGGGAAGAATTTTAGCTATACAAATTTCTTAAATAATTTAGGACTCAAAGCTGTATCAGAAGTAGTGGTAAGTCAGCCTGAGTTTATTAAGTCTTTCGACAAATTTTTTAAAGAGATTGCTTTAGAAGATTGGAAAAACTATTTTATTTGGGATCGAGTAAATATGGCATCTTCATCTTTAACTGAAGCTTTAGAAAAAGAGCGTTTTGCTTTTTATTCAACAACTTTACGAGGAACTAAAGAAATGCAACCAAGATGGAAGCGAGCACAAGGTGTGGTAAACGGATATCTAGGAGAAGCTTTAGGGAAAATTTATGTTGAAAAACATTTTAGTGAGGAATCAAAAAAACGAGTAGGAGCTTTAATAGAAAATCTACGTTCTGCCTTTAGAGTAAGAATTAATGACCTAAAGTGGATGTCTCAGGAGACAAAATTACAAGCACTGAAAAAACTGAATTCTTTTACTTATAAAATAGGATATCCAGACAACTGGGAAGATTATTCATCAGTAAAGATTGAGGCGAATAATTTATTTCAGAATTTATTGAACTTAAAGAAATTCGGATTTGAAAAAATGCTTGAGGACTATGGGCAACCTGTTGATAAGACTAAATGGCTAATGAACCCTCAAACCATAAATGCATATTATTATCCTGTGTATAATGAAGTAGTATTTCCTGCAGCTATTCTCCAACCTCCATTTTATAATGCAAATGCTGATGATGCAATTAACTATGGAGCTATTGGTGCCGTAATTGGGCATGAATTTACTCATGGTTTTGATGACCAAGGTTGTAAATATAACCACATAGGAAATCTAAATAATTGGTGGACAGAAAAGGATAAAAGCCAATTTGATGAAAGAGCAACAGTACTCTCAAATCAGTTTGATTCTTATGAAGTGTTAGAAGGTCTTCATATCAACGGAAAGTTGACACTTGGAGAGAATATTGCCGATTTGGGTGGTTTAACCTTGGCGTATCATGCATTGGAAAAATCTCTTGAAGGTAAAGAGAAACCAGCAGATATCGATGGTTTTACTTATAAACAAAGAATATTTTTAGGGTGGGCAAATGTTTGGAAAAACAATATCACCGAAGAAAATCTGAGAAATAGAATCCAAAATGATACACATTCTCCAGGGGAGTTTAGAGTAAACGGAACGGTTAGTAATATGCCAGAATTCCAAGAAGCTTTTGGATGTAAAGAAGGGGATGAAATGATCCAAGAAGAACCTGCCAAAATTTGGTAAACATTTTTGATGTTTATTATTAATTGGTATAAAAAAAACCTCAAATCAATAAAGATTTGAGGTTTTTTTATGGTTGTCAAAAGAGAAGTAACCTTTTGATTTGGATAATTAGTTATAATTAAACAAATGATCAACATTTAGTTCAGTTACTTTTCCTAGTTTAGAAATTGCTTTCATGTCTAGGTCTTTTTTATTTCCAAGAAGCATTACATTATAAGATTCTCCTTTGATATTGTTGTCAAAAAATACTTTTAAATCATCAATACTCATATTCTTGATGGTCTCATACATATCTTTTCTAATATCGTGTTTAAGTCCTCTTTTTTTGAGTCCTTCATAATTCCAGAAAATATTTGTCTTAGTAATTCTTTCGGCAGCAATTTTCTTTAAGGCTGAGTTTTTGGCAGCATCAAATTGTTCTTGAGCCATTGGCATATCATTCATCAATTCCATCATTGCATTTACAGCTTGCTCTAGCTTATTCGCTTGAGTCCCGATATATGCATGAACATAATTAGGTTCTTCTTTTTCACGAGCAGAAGAATATCTTGCATAAGCAGAATAAGCCAATGATTTAGATTCTCTAATCTCTTGGAAGATTATAGACGAAAGTCCAGAACCAAAGTAAGTGTTGAATAAATAAGCTTTTGCCATATTATTCACATCAAAAGGTTTGCTTTTTGCTAAAAACATCATTTCAGCTTGTACCATATCGTAATCTACAAAGTACACCTGATTTCCTGTTTCTTGTTTTTCATATTTTTTAGCAGGAGTATAATCTTTTAGATCACTAGGTATTTTATGATATTGAGCAATCGCATTTTTTACATTGTTGATGTCTTTTCCATAATAGAAAACACGATGTTTGTAAATCTTTAGCTCTTTGATAATGTCTATCAGCTCTTGAGGTTTAATAGATCCTAGTTCTTCTATTGAATAAATATCTCTTAAAGGAGAGCTTTTTCCATACATTGCGTAAGAATACAGTCCATTTCTTAAGATTGCCCCTTTACTAGACTTTGTGTTTTCTCTAGATTTTGCGGTTGCAGCAATCATTTTATTATAAGCTGTTTGGTCTGCTTTTGCATTTGTCCAAAGGTTTTCCATAAGCTCAACACCTTTCGCAATATTATCTTTTAAACCTGTAAGTCCCATAATTACACGGTCTTCACTAGCGTAAATATAAGGGCTCATACCAATCTTGTAGAATTCTTTTTTCAAATCTTCTGAAGACAATTTATCCGTTCCTAAATAGTCCATATAATTGGCAGCTAAAGAAAGTTTTTTATTGTTTTCTTTTCCAAAATCGAAGATGAAATACAAATCGCAAAGATCATTGAGTTTGTTTTCTATATGAGTAATCTCTAGTCCATCCTTTTTGAAAGTTTTCAATTCTTTTTCAAAATCGATGAATTTAGGCTGAATACTTCCAGATTCCATTTTATTGAAATTCCCTAGGAAATTAGATTTTTTATCTCTATTAAGTTTTACAGGGGTAATTCCTGGGTTCTTAACTTTTGCTACTGTTTTATCTTCACCTTTTCTTTTATAAGTAACTACATAGTTGTTTCCATAAAATTTATTAGCAAAAGCAACCAATTCTTCCTTAGTGATTTTTTTCAAATCATCAATAAATTTTACTTTATCTGCCCAGTTTTCACGGTGAATAAAAGCATTGTAATATGCCGAAGCTCTTGGAGTTGATTTCTCGTATTGTCTTGTTTCAGATAATTTTAGATCGTTGATTACAGCACCCATCATCCAATCCTCAAATTCTCCTTTTTTAAGTTTTTCTATTTGAGCCATCAACAGTTCTTTTACTTCGTCAAGACTTTGTCCTTGTTTAGGAGAACCTCTAAAAGAATGATATCCATAATCATTTAAGAAAGTAGGGGAGCATCCAGCATTTAAAACGGCTTGTTGTTGATTCAGGTTTAGATCAATCAAACCAGCTTGTCCATTTGCAAGGATCATATCAGCCATTGTTAGTAATTTTTCGTCAGCAGAACCGATTCCCTCAGAACGAAAGGCAATTGTAATGTTTTCTGCAGTAGGACCGTAAACCTCTTTTATGATTGGTTCTGTAATTGGATCTTCTTTTGGAAGAACAGGATGCTCCACTTTTTTAGACTTCAAAGCTCCAAAAGTTGCATCGATTTCTTTAATTGTTTCATCAAAATTGAAATCACCAACTAAAACCATTGCCATATTGTTTGGCACATAATATTTGTTAAAATAATTATGAATAGCCACCATTGATGGGTTTTTTAGATGCTCACTAGTACCTATAGTTGTTTGTTGACCATAAGGGTGTTTTGGGAAAAGACCTTCAAGCATGGCAGCATAACTCTTTCTCCAGTCGTTATCTTGTCCACGGTTAAATTCTTCATAAACAGCCTCTAATTCTGTATGGAACAGACGGAGAACCAATTCACTAAATCTTTCTTTTTCAAGATGAAGCCATTTTTTAAGTTCATTTGCAGGTATTTTATTCTTATAAATAGTTTCTTCAAACCAAGTATGAGCATTAGTTCCAGTAGCTCCTAATGAACTCACCATTTTATCATATTCATTCGCAACAGAATGGTGCGATGCTTTTAAAGAAATTTTATCAATCTCTTTGTAAATTTTTTCTTTTTCTTTTGGATCAGAAGTTGCTTTATGCTTTTCATATAGATCAGAAATTTGCTTTAAAAGCACTTTTTCCTCTTCCCAGTTTACTGTTCCAATATTTGAGGTTCCTTTAAAAACCATGTGTTCTAAGTAGTGTGCAAGACCCGTAGATTCTTTTGGATCGTAGTTTGATCCTGCTCTTACCGCAATATAGGTTTGTATTTTAGGTTCATCAAAATTTTGACTCAAATATACCTTAAATCCATTTTTAAGGGTATAGAGTCTCAATCCTGTAGGATCATTTGCGTAGGTTTCATAAGAAAAGCCTGATTGGTCTTTGTGTTCCATTACAGGAGTTTCCTTTTTAGCTTGGCTTGTATTGTTGTCTCCAGAGTCATTACATGCAACTAAAGAGGCAACCAATATAGCACTTGCTAGGACTTTCATTGATTTCATATAGTGGTTTATTAGTTTTTAATAAAGTAGTAAAGATAATCTATAATGAGAAAAATGAAAACAATTATCAAAAACAGCTTGTTAAAAAAGGTTTTGAGAAGAATGATTCCTAAAAGTACACTTAGGTCATTTTATTAATTGTATATGCATTCTTTCTTCTACTTGTCGTTACTTTAAGTGGATTACTCGACTGAAAACGTGTATATATCGATTATAGAGTGGACGAAAAAGTAGATAAATATCCCCTTTTTGTACATTTTTTTTAGCAGGTTGATATACCTAATTTTAGCTAGGAGTATTGTGGACGATTCTGTACCTAGTTTCAGTAATACCTAACACTGACAAAGGGAAAGAAGTATTTTTGTTCATGAGAGATTACTCTAGATATTTGTGAAAAATGATCCTGAATGTTGTGAATATTTTTTATAAATTTAAAAGAAAAGTTTTAAAATAAAATTAATCTCAATTTTTCTCAAGAGTAATGTTCATTAGTGATTTTTGGCAAAATTATTGTTGTTATTAATTTATTGTTTTATGTAACGCATAAACAAAACAAAATTGATAATTAAAATTAAAAGAAAGCGATGAAAAAGGGAAGATTTAGTTTAGGGATACTATTGATAGTTGGAGCAGTTGTTTTTATTGGTTTTAAGTCTTTTCTCAGTTTTATATTTGACTGTAAGGACTGTAATAAGTTCGTTATTGACCATGTCGAACTAAGAACAGGTTTAGATATTCCTACAACCATAAACCAAGATTGTGTGTTAATGGAAAACAAAAAGATTCATAAATTCCAGTTTGATACAAAAGAAATAGATGTACATAATTATTTAACAGTAAATAACTTTTACCAAGAAGGTGATAACTGGATAAAAACAGGAAATAATAAAAAGAACACTTGGTATGCAGAGTATTCTTTGCCCACAAATGAATTGAAAGTAGAAATTAGATACCTCGATAATTAATCAAAAATCCGTCATTACCAAAATAGTCACTATCTTTCTTTACGCTCCGTGTAAAGTTGCTTATATTAGCAATAAAATACCGGAAGAATATGTCAAGAGTCCTTACTGGAGTTCAAAGTAGTGGAATTCCCCATCTAGGAAATATTTTGGGGGCGATTATCCCCGCAATCGAATTATCAAAAAAATCTGAAAACCAAAGTTTATTCTTTATTGCTAATCTACATTCGCTGACTTCTAAAAAAGATAGCGAACAAGTGATGGAAGATACCTATGCCACTGCCGCAGCTTGGCTTGCTTTTGGTTTCGATACTCAAAAAAATATCCTTTATAGACAGTCTGATATCCCCGAAGTTACAGAACTTATGTGGTATTTGAACTGTTTTACACCCTTTCCCATGTTGGCAAATGCACATTCGTTTAAAGACAAATCTGCAAATCTTTCTGATGTAAATGCAGGACTTTTTACTTATCCTGTTCTTATGGCAGCGGATATATTATTGTATGATGCAGAAATTGTTCCCGTAGGGAAAGATCAAAAACAACATCTTGAAATGACCAGAGATATGGCTGGAGCTTTTAACCGTCAGTATGGAGAAACTTTTGTGATTCCTGAGTCTAAAATAGATGAAAGCGTGATGACTGTTCCAGGAATTGACGGAAGGAAAATGAGTAAATCTTATGGGAATTTTATCAATATATTCCAAGGAAATAAGCCGCTCAAAAAGCAAATAATGAAAATTGTTACAGACGATACTCCTTTAGAAGATCCAAAGGACCCAGATGCTTGTAATGTATTCTCGATTTATAAGCTTTTGGCAAATGAAGAACAAATAGCACAGATGAGAGCCAACTACCAAGGAGGTAATTATGGTTATGGACATGCAAAAAAAGAACTCTTTGAATTAGTTTGTGAGAAATTTGCGGAACCAAGAGCTAAGTTTAATGAGCTGATGGCAGACAAAAAAGTGATTGATCAAGAGCTCAAAAAAGGTGCAGAGAAAGCACGTGAAATTTCTTCGGAAGTATTAAAAAGAGTTAGAGAAAAACTACATTTTAATTATTAAAATATTTTAAAAATGAAATTAGCCGTTTTATTATCAGGATCTGGTGTTTATGATGGATCTGAAATTCAAGAAGCTATTTTTACCCTTTTAGCATTAGAGCAAGAAGGAATGATTTATCAATGTTTTGCACCCGATAAAAAGCAATACCATGTAGTGAATCACCTTACAGGTGAAGAAATGAACGAAACAAGAAACTGTCTGGTTGAGTCTGCAAGAATTGCTAGAGGAAATATAAAAGATTTTGCAGACTATCAAGAAAATGATTTTGATGGTTTAGTGATTGTTGGAGGTTTCGGAGCTGCTAAGAATATTAATGAATGGGCTTTGCAAGGAAAAGATGGAGCAATGGATCAAATGGTTCAAACGAAGATTCTTCAAACTTTAGATAAAAAGAAGCAAATTTTAGCCATGTGTATGGGACCCACAGTTGTTGCCAAAGCTTTGGAAGGATCAAAATATCATCCAGAGTTGAGTGTTGGGCATGCTCAAGAAGCATCTCCCTATGAAATAGAAGCCATCCATGAGGGAATGAGATCTATTGGAGCCCGAACAACTAATAAAACAAAGACAGAAATAGCGATTGATAAAGAACTCAACATCATTTCGGTTCCTGCATATATGATGGAGGCAAATATGGTGGAGGTTTATCAAAATATTCTTCAAGGAGTAAAAGCCCTAAAATAAGATGGAAAAGCAAACCAAATACGATATTGCCTATATGAAAATGGCACTAGAATGGGCAAAATTATCCTACTGTAAAAGAAAACAAGTGGGTGCTCTAATCGTAAAGGATAAAATGATTATTTCCGATGGTTATAACGGAACACCTTCAGGTTTTGAAAATTGCTGTGAAGATGAAGAAAATACAACACATTGGTATGTTCTTCATGCAGAAGCAAATGCTTTGACAAAGGTGGCAAAGTCCACCCAAAGCTCAGAAGGTTCAACATTATATATTACACTTTCCCCTTGTAAAGACTGTAGTAAACTAATCTTACAAGCAGGAATAAAAAGAGTAGTATATCTTCATGAATATAGCGATGTTTCAGGTGTAGATTTATTAAGAAAATCGGATATCGACATCATAAAACTGGATACAGGACATTTTTAAATGAACAGAAACAAAAGAACATATTATCCAATCTATTTTGCATTGGTGCTCTTTTTTGGGCTTTTTATAGGGTCAAAATTAGGCGGTCATACAGAAAATGGATCGAGTCTATTTTCTTCTTCAAATGGTAAACTCAATAAACTAGTAAGAACTATTGAAAAAGACTATGTAGATGATGTAAATGTAGATAGTATCGTAGAAATGAGTATGGCAGAAATTATGGATAAATTAGATCCGCACTCCAACTATATTTCTGCTGATAAAATGGTTTCTGTGAAAGAAAATATGAAAGGAAATTTCGATGGAATAGGAATAGAATTTCAAATGCATGAAGATACTTTAATCGTTTTAAGAGCAATAGACGGCGGTCCAAGTGCACAGGCTGGGCTAGAGGCTGGAGATAGAATAACTTATGTAGATAGTTTTAATATCGCAGGAAAAGATTTATTGACTTCCGAAATTACCTCTAAAATTAAAGGGGCTTCTGGAAGTAAAGTAAACGTTTCGGTAAAAAGAAAAACAGATTCTCTTTCTTTTGAAATTACAAGAGGTACAATTCCGCTAAAAAGCGTGGAGGTTGCCTATCAAATGGATGAAAACACTTATTATGTGAAAATAAACCGTTTTGCAGGGAGTACCATTGAAGAAGTGGGGCATGTAATGAGGAAAATTAAAGAAAGCAGAACCCCTAATATCATTGTTGATTTACGATCAAATCCGGGAGGTTACCTTCATGCAGCAGTAGATTTGTCTGAGTACTTTCTTTCAAAAGGTGATTTAATCGTTTATACCCAAGGACGAAACCGACCAGAAGAAAAATATTTTTCGGATCGAAATGGTTTTTTTAGAAATGCCAAGCTTTGTGTTTTGATTAATGAAAACTCTGCTTCTGCTAGTGAAATTGTTGCTGGAGCTATACAAGATAATGATCGAGGAACTATCATAGGTAGAAGATCTTTCGGTAAAGGACTTGTTCAAGAACAATTTATTTATAAAGATGGTTCTGCAAGTAGAATGACTACCGCTCGATACTACACACCCTCTGGAAGAAGTATTCAGAGAGATTATTCAAAAGGTAAAAAAGATTATTACCAAGATTTCTATAAAAGACTAGAAAGTGGCGAACTTTTAAATGAAGACTCTATTCCGAAAATAGATTCATTGGTGTTTAAAACAAAAGCTGGTCGAACTGTTTATGGTGGTGGTGGAATTTATCCTGACTTCTTTATTCCTCAAGATAGCAACCAATTTTCTCATTATTTTGAACTCATTTATGCACACAATATCGTAAACGAAGCAGTTTTTAACTATTGGGATAGGCATCTGGATGAATTAAAAGTAACCAATATTGAAAAATATCAAGAAAACTTTGAGATTCCCAGTAAACTGATAAAATGGATCGAAAACAAAGCTAAAAAAATGCGTGTAGTACCCAAGGATTTTAGCTTTAATGAGAAGGATATAAAATTCTTAAAGAAAAATATCAAACTCAATTTAGCCAATAAATTATGGTCTTCAAAAGGTTTTCAAAGAATAAGGAATACTGATGATCCAATGATTTTGAAGGCACAAGAAGTCTTCGAAAAAAAGTAAAATATGAAACATATTAATATCCAAAAACTCCTTTATATTGATATAGAAACTGTAAGTGAATATTCACGTTTTGATGAACTTGATACAGAATATCAAGAGCTTTTTGAGAAAAAAACTTCTTATCAAAGAAAAGATAATTTCACAGCCGAAGAATTCTATGATCGAGCAGGTATTTGGGCGGAGTTTGGTAAAATAGTATGTATTTCAATAGCTTACCTTTCAAAAAAAGGTGGTAAAAGAGTTTTGAAACTCAAATCCTTTTTTGGGCATGATGAAAAAAATATCCTTCAAGAATTTTCTGAGGTCATTTCGGCTTTTCCTTTTTATTCATTTTGTGGACATAATATCAAAGAGTTTGATTTACCTTATCTCTGTAGACGGTATCTAATCAATGGTCTAGAATTACCCAATTCTTTACAGATTGCCGGTAAAAAGCCTTGGGAAATCACCCATGTAGATACTATGGAACTATGGAAATTTGGCGATTTTAAGCATTTTACCTCACTAAAACTCCTTGCCAAAATTTTTGGAATCCCAAGCCCAAAGGATGATATTGATGGCTCAGAAGTAGGGCGAGTCTATTGGGAAGAAAATGATCCTAAAAGAATTGCTATTTATTGTGAAAAAGATGTCCTTACTACTGCTCAACTCATGCTTAAATGGCAAGGGGAAGCCTTGCTTGAACCTCATGAGGTTTTGTTTTCATTACAATAAAGAACCTTGAGCTACACAATTAGTACTTCAATAATTAACATATTAAGAAGCCAAATATTCTGAAATATCAAGGATTTCATTGAAAAATTGAAAAATCCTTTTCAAGTCTCTAAAAAATAATATCTTTAGCAATATATCGGTAAATTAAAACAGTCTTATCGTTTTATACCAGTTACGGTGTTAATTTACTCACTGTTTAAGCTCCCTTTGAAGAGCTTGTCCCGATTTTTCGGGAAGGGAAAGGTGATGTTTACCAAATAAACGCACCCGAAAAAGAAGCTAAAATGTACAAGTAAATTAACACCATAAACAGTATTATTAGCAATAGAAAACAAAAAAAAAGATGAGTTACCCATTATGCAAGTTCCATTTCCAAATAGACTGGGGTGGATCTCGATTATCTGCTACAGAAGTAGTGGGACTTACAAAAGAAATAGATGTGGTGGAATATAGAGATGGAGCCATGCCTACTACAACAAAATCACTTATGCCAGGTCTTACAAAGCCCAATAGAATCACGCTTAAAAGGGGTGTGATAAAAGGCGACAATGAATACTACAATTGGCTTTCAACCGTAAAATTTGATAAAGTGGAGAAAAGAGACTTATTTATCAAACTCTTGGATGAAAATCATGAAATGGTCATGATGTGGTTACTGAAAAATGCTTTTCCTGTAAAATTATCATGGTCAGATTTAAAAGCAGTATCAAATGAACCTGTTATGGAATATCTTGAAGTGGTGTATGAAGAAATGGTTGTGAGAAACGAGTAAAATTTGCCCAATATATTTTTTAAAAAAGAAAAATCATTCAGGAAATAAAGGCTAAAAAACCATTTTCGATAATCATTTACTATCTTTGAAACACCAAACAAAACTTGGATGAAAGACTATATTGTAGCAGCAAGAAAATACCGTCCCCATTCGTTTGACACCGTAGTTGGTCAAAGCAGTATTAAGGAAACACTCAAAAGTGCCATATTGAATAATCATTTGGGGCAAGCTTTTCTTTTCTGTGGTCCACGTGGGGTAGGAAAAACGTCTAGTGCACGTATTCTTGCAAAAACGATCAATTGTTTGGAAAAAGATGACCGAGCAGAACCTTGCGAAAAATGTGAATCTTGTACCGCGTTTAATGAGCAACATTCTTTCAATATTCATGAACTTGATGCCGCTTCAAATAACTCTGTAGATGATATTCGTTCATTAGTGGATCAAGTGAGAATTCCACCCCAAGTAGGGAATAAGTCTGTGTACATTATTGATGAGGTTCACATGCTTTCTCAGTCAGCTTTTAATGCTTTCTTAAAAACCTTGGAGGAACCTCCAAAACACGCTATTTTTATTTTAGCCACAACAGAAAAACATAAAATTTTACCCACGATTCTTTCTCGTTGTCAGGTGTTTGATTTCAATAGAATTGAGATAAAAGATATCCAAAAACAATTACATTTTATTGCAGACCAAGAAGGTGTTAAGTTAGAATCTGAAGCCAGTTTGCTGATTGCAAAAAAAGCCGATGGAGCGATGCGTGACGCCTTGTCTATTTTTGATAAAATGGCAAGTTTTACCCAAGATATTAGTTATCAAATTACGGCAGAGCATCTCAATGTTTTAGACTACGATTATTATTTCCAGATTGTGGAGGATATTTTAGATAGTAATATCCCGAAAGTATTACTCACATTTAATGAAATTCTTCATAAAGGTTTTGATCCTCATATTTTTATAACAGGCTTAGCAGAACATCTTAGAGATCTTTTGGTTTGTAAAGATGAAGCTACTGTAAAGCTTTTGGAAGTAGGAGAAAAAGCCCAAAAACAATACTTAGAACAATCTAAAAAAGCGAATATTACTTTTATTATTCAAGGTTTAGACATCTGTAACCAATGCGATGTCCAATATCGTACCAGTAAAAATAAAAGAATGCTTGTTGAGTTGGCTTTAATGCAATTATCTTCTTTAGAAAGTATTAAAAAAAAAAGCCCTTTAGGATAATTCCTCATCCCGAAATTTTACAGAAATTTTCGGCTTATTTAGAGGAGATAAAAAGGGAAAGAACACCTAAGGAGAAACCCACAAATCTTGCTCAAAAAGACGCTCATAATCAAGAAAAGGTTCAAGAGCCTTCTTCTTCCTATCAATCTCCTAAAAAAGAGGAAATTCCTTTAGTTCAGAGATCAAAAAAATCTAAATCTTCTAAGTTAGATAAGCTTAAATCTAGAAAAAATAAACTCACTCTAAAAGGCTTTAGCCTAAAAGAGAATAAAGAAGAACAAGAAGATTTTCTCAGTGGAACAGAGAGAAATTCTATTATGCAAAGCCAAGTGGTGAAATACTGGCAAGAGTATGCAAAGGATCTTGAAAAAAATGGTAAAAAAGTAGCAGCCAAAATGCTGGAAGCTAATTTGCCAAGCTTAGTAGAAGAGGAAACTATTGAAATAGTTTTTTCCTCTCAAGCACAAGTCGATAGTTTTAGTCAAATCAGGGTAAATCTCACCAATTTTCTTCGCCAAAAATTGGGGAACTATTTTCTTATTGTAAAACATAAAATCGAGGAAATGGAGCTAAAAAAAGCGCACCTATCTGAGATAGAATTATGGAAAAAATTGAGAAATGAGAATACCAGTATTGAAAAACTCAACCAACTATTTAAACTAGAAATCAGATAGTATTTCATGACATTAAAAGAAAAGGATCAAAAATTTCTTTGGCATCCGCTTACTCAACATAAAATTCAAAAAGAAAATATTCCGATCATTAAGGCTCAAAATTGTACACTTTGGGATGAAAATGGGAATACATATATAGATGGAATAGCCTCGTGGTACACCGCTATGTACGGACATTGTAATGCCTATATTACAGCAAAAGTTGCACAGCAAATGTCTCAATTGGATCAAGTAGTTTTTGCTGGATTTACGCATAAACCTGCGGTAGAACTTGGGGAGAAGGTAATGAAAATTTTACCTAAAAATCAAAGTAAAATTTTCTTTTCGGATAATGGTTCTACTTCCGTAGATATTGCCCTAAAAATGGCAATACAATACCATTTTAACAAAGGAGAAGCACGTAAAAAAATCTTGTGTTTTCAAGAAGCATTTCACGGAGACACTTTTGGGGCAATGGCAGTTTCGGGTTTATCGGTTTATAACGGACCTTTTGCTGATTTTGTCATGGAAGTGGAAGATATTTCAGTTCCTAATGATAAACATTGGGAAGAAATTTTGGCAGATTTCAAAAAGAAAATGGAAAGCAAAGAATTTGCCTGCTTTATCTTTGAACCTCTAGTTCAGGGTGCGGCTGCAATGAAAATGTATCCTGCAAAATTTTTGGATGAAATGATTCATATTGCCCAAAAAAACGGAACCCTTTGTATTGCCGATGAGGTCATGACAGGTTTTGGAAAAACTGGAAAAAACTTTGCCACAGAATATCTAGAGAATCAGGCAGATATTATTTGTATGTCAAAAGCACTCACGGCAGGGCTGATGCCAATGGCTCTTACCAGTTGTTCCGAAGAAATTTATCAAGCTTTTTATTCAGACCAAATAGCAGATGGCTTTTTTCATGGTCATACTTACTCTGCAAATCCTTTGGCATGCACAGCGGCTATTGCTGGTATAGAACTTTTGGAATCCAAAGAAATTCAGCAAAATATCCAAAATATCCATCAAAACCATTTAGACTTTGCAATTTGTTTAAAACAAAATCCAAAGGTTAAAAACACAAGGGTTTTAGGAGTGATTCTCGCTTTTGAACTCAATGTGAGTTGGGAACGATATGGAAATCAGCGTGATAAAATGTTTCAATTTTTGATGAAACGAGGAGTTTATCTTCGTCCTTTGGGAAATACATTATACATTTTGCCACCCTATACCATTAGTGAAAAAGAATTAGAAATCATTTATAACAGTCTAAAAGAGTTAATTGATGAAATGGTTTAGTATAATTATCTGTTGTGTGTTTGTGCTGGTTTCTTGTGATAAAGAAATTGGTCCTCAATATGTTGATGGTTCTGGGCAGGTGCCTTTAGAAAATGGTTTTTGGTTAGTAAATGAAGGTAATTTTAATCAGGGAAATGCATCCTTGTCTTTCTATAATCTGCAAGAAAAAAAAATAGCAAACTATGTGTTTAAGGCACAAAATAATCGTCCTTTGGGAGATGTTTTTCAGTCTATGGCGCAAGTGGGAGATCAGTGGGTTCTGTCTATCAACAATGGAAACCAATTGATTGTTTGTGATCAGGATATGAATTTCCTCAAAACGATCAACGGTCTGGAAACGCCAAGGTATATTTTACCTATAGATGATAAAAATTGTCTGGTAACGAGCCTTAAAGGGAATATTATTTACAAAGTGAATATTCAATATGGTTCGATACAAAAGTTTTATGATGCCGATGCATGGACAGAAAAAATATACGCTATTGAAAATGAAATTTTTGTTGCACAAAAGCAAATTGGATTTCAAAATTCTCCAAATAACAAAATTTTAAAACTAAATAAGCAAGGAGCTTTAATAAGTGAATATTTGATGGAGAAAAATATCAAAGATTTTCTTGTAAAGAATAATGAACTTTATGTTTTAGTTAGCAATGATTCTCAAACTTTTTTAGAAAAAGTGAATGTTCAGAATAATAAAAAAGAATCCTTTGAACTTCAAGGAAATTATTCTTTCTTATCTTTTTCTGATAATAATTTGTATCTCGCAGGCGGAAAAACTGTGGGAAAATGGAATAAAAGTAATCAAAAGGTAGATTTTTTGTTTAATGTTAATAAAGTAACTTATGGATTTTTGGTAGAGAATGAACAAATTTATTTGTCTGATGCCAAAGATTATGTTAGAAAAGGTAATTTGTTGATATATAATCAAAAAGGACTTGTATTGGATTCATTAGAAACTGGATTAATTCCTTCGCAACTTTATAAGAAATGATTCGTATATTTTTAAATTTCTGTCTGGTTTTTTTATTAATTTCATGTAATCAGCCCAAAGAGACCAAAATTTATCAAAACCAAGAAAGTAACACTTTTGAAATAAATTGGGCAAAGAACTTTCAAATAATTGAAAAGGGTGATGAAGTTGTCTTGAAATTATTTTACCAGAAAAAACTTATTCAAGAATGGAGTTTTGGTCACGAAAACTCCAATAAGATGGTACTTCCATTACAAAAAATAGGTTCAGGTTCTTGTGAATATTCTATTGCTTTTGAAGTTTTGGGTCAATTGGAAAAATTGCAGTTAATTGATTTCTCTAAGTATCATTTTTCTAACGCAATAAGAAAAAAAGTTTCACAAGGTATAATCACAGAAGTGAGTGATGGTGTATCTATTATTCCCGAAAAGCTATTTGCAAAGAAGCCAGATATTTTTATTGCTTCGGGATTTAATTATAATAGTCCTCAGTATCAAAAATTGGAAAAATTAGGAATTAATATTCTCTATAACTTTTCATTTGATGAAACTCATCCTTTAGGACGTGCAGAGTGGATAAAGGTAATAGGATTGCTTACTGGTGAATGGGAAAAATCTGTAAACTACTTTAAGGCTGTAGAAAAAGCCTATCTTGATCAAAAAAAGAATTTCGAAAATCAGAAAATAACAGCAAAAAAGACTTTGATAAACGGGCCGTATTTAGGTTCTTGGCATATTCCTAACAAAGGCAGTTATATGGAGATTTTGATGAAAGATGCGGGATTCTTTTTTCCAAATAAGAAAGCAAATCAAACGGTTTCATCTTTCACTCTTGAAGAAATATTTATTCATTTTTCTGATGCACCTTTTTGGATCAATCCTGGAATGTTTACTAGCTTAGAAGCATTAAAAAACAGTGAGTCAAGAGTTGATAAATTGAAATCTTTCTCAAATAAAAAAGTATTTTCTTGCTTTGGAAGCGTAACGCAGAATGGAGGAAATGATTATTTTGAAATGGGTTATCTTCGTCCTGATAAGGTTTTGAAGGATTTACAAAATATCCGATTAGAAAAATTTGACACTCTATACTTTTTTAAGAAACTTTAAATGAAACACAGTTTTCGGTATTTTATTTTAATCTGTTTAGCTATTGTATTGGTACTTTTTGACCTAACAGTAGGTGCAGAATCTATTAAATTTTCTGAGATGATTGAAAGTTTATGGAATCCTCACGCAGATAACGAAATACACCGATCTATATTGTTGGAATTTAGATTACCCAGAGTATTTTCTGCAATTTTATCTGGGATAGGACTTTCAATTGGCGGTTTGCTCATGCAAACTTATTTTAGAAATCCATTAGCAGGGCCTTATGTTTTGGGAATAGGAGCAGGAGCAAGTTTCGGGGTAGCGATTTATACTTTGGGTTCATTTTTCTTTTCTTGGTTAATTATTTCAAGTTGGGGACTGGTTTCTTTTGCATTTATCGGTGCTTTTTCTGTGATGTTGCTTATCGGCTTATTTAGTTTAAGATTTAAAAATAATGTGTCAATTTTGATTATTGGTCTCATGTTTTCCTATCTTATTTCTGCATTAGTTACTTTTTTGCAAAGTATTGCACCTCCAGAATTGGTAAAACAGTTTGTTGTGTGGGGAATGGGATCTTTTACAGCAGTACACTCGGCACAAATCCCATATTTTTTAGCCCTAGTATTGGCAGGTTGGTTTTTAGCTTGGAACCTAAGGAATAGATTAGATGCATATTATTTATCTGATTTTGAAGTTCAAACATTAGGGGTTTCAATAAAATTGGTTAGAAATAGAAGTTTTTTGGCAGTTGCATTACTTGTGGCTGGCGTAACGGCCTTTTGCGGACCAATTGCCTTTTTAGGCATGGCAGTACCCCATATTACTCGTATGATTTTTAAGAATTCTAAGCACCATTATCTCATATTGCAATCCAGTGTAGTAGGGGTTATTTTGGCTATATTATTTGATATATTTTCTCAAAATCCATTTGGAAATCAGCCAATACCGCTGAACACCATTGCTTCAATTTTGGGAGCACCTATGGTAATATGGTTAATATGGAAAAGAAGAGCAATTAGCTAATTTTAGAATAGTTTATAAAAACAAATTATTATGAAAAACATCAACCAAACGATCGACCATACGAACTTAAATCCTCAAGCTCAAAAAAAGGATATTTTGAAATTATGCAAGGAAGCAAAGGAATCAAAATTTGCAGGTGTCTGTGTGCATCCGCATTGGGTGAGTTTAGTAGCCAAGGAATTAAAAGGGAGTGCTGTGGAATGTGTTACAGTTGTAGGTTTTCCTTTAGGACAAAATACTACCGAGGCTAAAATTTTTGAGACACAAAATGCCATAGAAAATGGAGCAACAGAAATTGATATGGTAATTAATAATTCTTGGGTAAAAGAAGCAAATTGGGAACAAATAGCCCATGAAATTTCCCTCTTAAAGATGATTTGCCAAAAGCGTGTTCTAAAAGTGATCATCGAAACTTGTTATCTAACACCAGAAGAAATTCAAAAAGCAGCTTTGGTTTGTAAAAATGCTCAAGCAGACTATGTAAAAACTTCCACAGGTTTTGGAACAAGAGGAGCTTCATTGGCAGATATCGAAAATATTCGTAAAGCTATTGGTAATTCTTTGAAAATAAAAGCATCAGGAGGAATTAGAGATTTAGAAACTGCACAAAAGTATCTCGATTTAGGGGTCGATAGAATTGGGACTTCGTCAGGTTTAATAATCTGCGATTATTGATTTTAACATAAATACATAAAATTGTTTGATTATAAACACCATTTTTTAGGTATAAACGGCGTTTTGAAATGAAATTTAGACGTATTTTTGTTCAAATTTTCATAGAAAAATGCGTTATAATCAGTTTTCAAAAAGACATATAGGACCCAATGCACAAGAGCAACAAGAGATGCTCGCCAGTATTGGTGTAAGCTCTATGGAGGAGCTTATGAACGACATTATTCCTGATGGAATTTTGTCTCAAGAACCACTAAAAGTAGGAGAGTCTCTTTCAGAGGCTGAATACTTGGCTCATATCCGTGAAGTAGCACAAAAAAACAAGTTGTATAAAACGTATATTGGTTTGGGATATCATACCAGTATTACCCCAAGTGTGATCCAAAGAAATATTTTGGAAAATCCAGGATGGTACACAGCTTATACTCCTTACCAAGCAGAAATTGCACAAGGAAGATTAGAAGCTTTGTTAAATTTCCAAACGGCTATTTGTGACCTTACAGGAATGGATCTTGCAAATGCTTCTTTGTTAGATGAATCTACTGCTGCCTCAGAGGCGATGTTGATGCTTTTTGCAGCAAGATCAAGATCAAAGAAAAAAGCAAATGCAAACAAATTCTATGTTTCCGATGAGGTATTGCCACAAACAATGGCAGTTTTGGAAACAAGAGCACTTCCGTTTGAAATAGAACTTGTTATAGGAGAAGTAGAAGATTGCGACATTGATGATTCTTTCTTTGGAGGAATTTTTCAATACCCAACTACTACAGGTTCAATAGAGGATTATAGATCATATTGTGACTTATTCCACAGTCTTGATGCTCAAGTGGTTTTTGCAGCAGATATTATGGCGCTAGTGCTTTTGGAAAATCCAGCAACTATAGGTGCTGATGTTGTAGTAGGTTCTACTCAACGTTTTGGAATTCCATTAGGATATGGAGGGCCTCATGCAGCTTATTTTGCAACTTCAGAGAAATATAAAAGACAGATTCCAGGGCGAATTATTGGAGTTTCAAAAGATGTTGAAGGGAATCAAGCTTTAAGAATGGCTCTTCAAACAAGAGAGCAACATATCAAGAGAGATAAAGCAACTTCAAATATTTGTACTTCTCAAGTACTTCTTGCAGTAATGGCAGGAATGTATGCTGTTTATCACGGACCAGAAGGACTAAAAGCGATTGCATCTGATATTCATCAGAAAGCCGTGTCATTATCTCAAAATATCGAGAAAATGGGGTATTCTCAAGTGAATAATCACTTCTTTGATACCTTATATATCGATCTACAAGAAGAACTTGCAGAAGTCATTAATCATTTGGCATTAGAAGCTGGAATGAATTTCTTGTATATTGACCCAACTACTATTGCTATTAGTATCAATGAAGGGACAACACTTCAGGATCTAAATGATATCGTAATGGTATTAGCAGCTGCCAAAAAGAAAGATGCAGTGATTATTACTGAGCTTTCAAACGAAATGGCAATTCCTGCAGACTTAGCAAGAAAATCTGAGATTCTCACTCACGAAGTTTTCCATAAGTATCATTCTGAAACAGAAATGATGCGTTATATTAAAAAACTAGAGCGAAAAGATTTATCACTAAATCATTCAATGATTGCACTAGGTTCTTGTACCATGAAATTAAATGCAGCATCAGAAATGATTCCTTTGAATGAATCAGCTTTTGCTGGAATTCATCCATTTGCTCCAAAAGATCAAGCAGAGGGGTATGAGTTTATTATTAATGAGCTAGATGAATATTTAAGTGATATCACAGGTTTTGCTAAAATGTCTTTCCAGCCAAACTCTGGTGCACAAGGAGAATACGCAGGTTTACTTTGTATAAAATCTTATCATGAAGCACAAGGAAATCACGAAAGAAATATCGCATTGATTCCTGCATCGGCACACGGAACAAATCCTGCTTCAGCCTCAATGTGTGGAATGAAAATAGTAGTGGTAAAGTCTAATGATGATGGAACCATTGATATTCAGGATCTAAGAGAAAAAGCAGAAAAACACGCCGAAAAACTATCATGTTTAATGGTTACGTATCCTTCTACTCATGGAACTTATGAAGAAGGAATAAAAGATATTACAGATATTATTCATCAAAATGGTGGATTGGTTTATATGGATGGAGCAAACATGAATGCTCAGGTAGGACTCACAAGTCCTGGAATTATCGGAGCAGATGTTTGTCACCTAAATCTACATAAAACCTTTGCAATTCCTCATGGAGGAGGAGGACCAGGAATGGGACCTATCGGAGTGGTTGAAAAACTAGTTCCGCATCTTCCAGATCATCCAATAACTACCATAGACCCTGAAAGAATTCATTTGAATACAGTTTCTGCTGCACCTTATGGTTCCGCATTTATTCTTTTGATTTCTTATGGTTATATAAAAATGCTTGGTACAAATGGATTGACAGACTCTACAAAAGTAGCTATGCTTAACGCAAACTATATTAAGAGTCAGTTAGAAAAGCATTATGAAATTCTTTATACAGGGAATAAAGGAACTGTAGCTCACGAAATGATCTTAGAATGTAGAGATTTCAAAGAAGAATCGGGTGTTACAAGTACTGATATAGCCAAGCGTTTGATGGATTATGGATACCATGCTCCAACGGTTTCTTTCCCAGTAGCAGGAACTTTGATGATAGAACCAACAGAAAGTGAAAGCAAGGCAGAACTCGATCGTTTTATCTCTGCAATGGTGAGTATTCGTAAAGAAGTACAAGAAATTGTAGATGGCAAATATCCAAAAGATAATAATCCATTGATTAATGCTCCACATACACTTAATTTGCTTACTGCAAATGACTGGAGTTTAGATTATTCTCGTCAACAAGCTGCTTATCCATTGCCTTATTTGCATGAGAATAAGTTCTGGCCTTCAGTAAGAAGGGTAGATGAAGCATTTGGTGATAGAAACTTGATGTGTGCTTGTCCTTCCATTGAAGAATATGAAACTATAGAATAGTATTCTAAGTACTTATAAGAATTAAAGCCTTTTCTGAGTAAATACAGAAAAGGCTTTTTTGTGTTTTATGATACTTTATTTAATTTCAAAAAGTCGAAATTTGAATTCTTTAAAAATCGATTATGGGAGAATCAAATTTCTGGGCTTACACACTTTTTATCATTGCAATTGTTCATCTTCTTGGAGCTTTTGGATACATTATATAT
Organism: Flavobacteriales bacterium; assembly: GCA_025210805.1. Classification (NCBI taxonomy): domain Bacteria; kingdom Pseudomonadati; phylum Bacteroidota; class Flavobacteriia; order Flavobacteriales; species Flavobacteriales bacterium. Next base: position 10,732 of record JAOAQX010000034.1, on the reverse strand, counting down.
AAAATGAATAAGAAGAAGGAGACAAAATAGCATCCTTTCTTTTGATTTCTTTTTTCTATTATTGATATCGCAAAACACGAATTTGTTGAAAGAGTTCTTCTTTACTTTCTGCTGTGATATTTACCAGCATGAAAGGTTTTTCTGATTGCACTCCACGACTTCTCCACCCAAATTGATCTACAGTATGATAAACACCATCTGTGTACCACCATGCCGTATAAAGTTGTTCTTTTTCTTTGATGAGTTTTGCCCAATAAATAGATCGATGATCTTCAAGTTGATGCACTTTTTCATTAGAAAACTGATATCCCGAACCTTTCCAACAAATAGTAGGATTATGACAACTTCCAAAAGCACTTAAACAAGGTTTTATATATAATAAACTACTTTCGTTTTGAAATTGGAAGACCATGTTTTTCTCGTTTACAAACTTGTAACGATCTAGCTGTATAGGTATGGTTTCCTTGGTTAAAGGGTTTTTTTCCTCAAAATAAACAGGCAAACTATAAATAATCCCACCAAAGAACGCTACAGTAAAGATCATTTTCAGACTTAGTTTTTTTGGAATTTGAAAGGTCTGTTTCTTGAGAATTTCTTGATGATTCACTTTTATTTTAGAAATGATAAACGCTAGTGGAATGACCAGATAAATAAGAAAAGAAGCCAAACCCACAGCTTCATGACCAAAACTGTTTTCGGGATATTGTGTGATTACAAGACTAAGAATTCTGAAAAAATTTGAAAAAACCGAAAGAATAGCTGTAATCCCCACAAAAAAAATGATTTTCCATAAGTTATATTCTTGATTGTTCTTTTTTTCTTTCCAAGAAAGCAACGCCAATAAAACCATAAATCCTATTGTCCAAAAATGTAAGCCCGCACAGGCAGGATCTACCAAAAAAGCGTTTCCATTAATCTGGATTTCATTTCCATCTACTAAGACATTCATGCCTAGATTTTGAAAAACATTTCCAGCCATTTCGGTTAATTTTAGTCTTAGTGGAAAACTAAATATTTTACTTCCATATAAAAAGGCAGGTGAGGAGAAAAGAATCCAAAACCAAGTAAGCTTATTGATTTGTAAACGGAATGTATTGAATCCAAAAATCAGCCAAGAAAACAGTGATAAATACACTAAAGATCTTCTTTGAAAATACCACGAAGCAGCAATGCTCACTACCAAAATAAAGAGGGTAATATAATTTGTTTTTTCCATTTTTTTGTATCGAAAAATAAATGGAAGAAAAACTAAAGCACTGATGAAACTATCATGATATATAAAGCTTCTTATTTTTAAGAGAAACAAAATAAAAATGATACTTGCTAAGGAATAAATGCTGATTTTGGATTTCAATAAACTCTTCATTAAAACAATCTTTTTATTTTCATAATAAGAATACTTATTAATGAAATAATTATTAAAGCCCATTCATGTGGCTCAGGTACAGCACCAGATTGATTCATTTTGGCATTTTTAAGGCTGTTTTTATTCTTCTTAATATCAAACCTTTTATAGTCTTTGATGGTTTCTAAAACAATCATACTTGAGATAGGGCTGGCAACATAGGCGTTGTTTGCCAAATCAATCAATGGTCCAAATTCATAGGAATCACTGCGGTAAAAATCCGCTCCAATAGTTTTCATAATCAAGTTATAGTGATGGAGTCTCATGAGGTGGTCGGGTGCAACAGACGGCGTGTTTTCGTGGGTGTTTTCCTCGGTTATTATAAGTTTAGAAACTGGTAGGTAAATGGCATTTGAATCTAATTTTGGTTGACTCCAAAGCCCTTTTTTGAGTAGTGTTTCAACTTCTTCAAAAGTTGTTTTTTTTAAATCAATAGCACCAAACTGGCTTAGACCTGATAAATAATTTGAGCTTTCTGTATTTAATTCAATCACTTTTATTGGATCTTTATTTTGATCCAAAAAGCTTCTAAAATTTTGTCCAAATTTAGTTTTTTTAAGTTCCCCAATATTTGGAGTCCAAACAGTGGATTTACTAATAACCAAGCTATTTTTTGGTTTATAAATATGATGAAAAGGAAAAATACTATAAGCCTTTTTTTGGGCATTTTCCATTATTTGATCTAGCTTATGCTCTTGTAATTTTATCCATCCATTTTGGTAAACATAGAATTTTTTCTCTGGAAACTTGGAGAGCAATTGTTCCACTTCTTTTTGGTGCCAATTTTTATTTAAATCGAGGTAGATTAATGTTGCAGAAATTGGATGATTGATTTCTGTTGGATTTTGAAGGATATAAGCTTTCTTATTGAAAATAAAAGGCTTTTTCCCTAAAGGAACTTTTGGAATACTAAGAGTTTCAAACTGAAAATAACCCGCAGTTTGTTGAAATTTTTGAGGGCCTACTAAATCAAATCCTGTGAGATTTAAATTTTCATAAATAGGATTATTAGACGCAATTTGAATATGTTTTGTTTCTCGAGTTTTAGAAAAATCGGGACCAAGAATAGGGATGTCTTCTAATAAAATTTCCTCATTATTTGATTGTAATGGAATCGTGAAGCCAATTTTAAATTGTCTATTTTCTTCTGGTGTACAAGGAAAAACCGTGACCGTTATTTTATTTCCTTCTTGCCAATGTAGTAGGGCAGGATCACGCCTTTGAACCCCCACAATTTGATTATAAGCCTGGCTTGCCTTTTTCTTGGTGGTAAGTCTCGATTTTTCTTCTACGCCGTTTACCCAAAGTGATAGCGAAGTTGCCAAGCCTCCTTCAGGTAGATAAAAAGTATAAAGAGCTTCTTGTTGATTGCGTCCCCATCTTTTAAAATTATTTTTTATCTCAATTGTTTTTTCTACATAAGCTAATCGATATTCAGGATAGACTTTTATATTGCTGATAATTTGAGAAGTGGAAAGATCTTTTCCCGTCCAAAGTTTAGTATAGCTTTTATGTCTTTTATCAAAATTGGCGTTGAGAATTTTCATTTTGGTTTGGGCATCTAGCTGGATGTCTTCAAAAAGAACCTGACCTAGAAAAGCAAAAGGGTCAAAGCGTCTTTTTTCTCTAAAAGAATTGTTCCCGATATTATTGAAGCCATTGATAGGACTTGTAAACTCTAAATCAGTTAGCAGGATTCGTTCAGAGATCCAATCTTGCCCCCAAGTTTGCCCTAGAAGTACCCACTGAGGAAGCTCTGTTTCGTGTAAAGTGGTTTCGGTAAAAGTTTTATGTATTGCATTGAGTTTAAAACTCCAAATACTCATAATCACAATCATAATTAGAGAAGAGAGTGCTAAACCACTTCCAAACCACCACAAAGAAATCTGTTTTTTTCTATTGTGTGCTGCCAACTCTTTTAATAATAATGCCAGATAAATGATAGGAGAAAAAGCATAAATTCCTAAACCAATTAAAATAAGTCCAATGGCAGAATAAGGAAGGATAGGAATGAGGTAAATTATTTGAATAATGAGGTTTATACTTAAAAAACCGATGAAAAATTGGTGAATTCTTTGGATTGTTTTGGAGGTTTTGTCAATAAATATCCAAGAGAGATACAAAATATGAAGCAGAAATATTTGAAGGATATACCAAGTATCAAATGCTTCAAAAACCGTAATATAGCCATTCAGAATATAAGCAGATTGGAAAAATGCTAAGCTTGAAAGAATCCAGATTGTTTTATCCTTTCGATAACTTTTTACGAGTAAACTTGGTAAACAATAGGCTAATACGATTAAATGTATTGCAAACGCTCCTTCTCCGTTTTGTGAATCGCTAATCCAATTGAGTCTAAAAGCAAGAATCCAAAAAATAAACAAGAGGTTTAAAAAATAACCGATACGTGTAAATATGGGTGATGATGATTGTGTGTTCATGATACTGAAGTTTTAAGATTTATAAAGTTTTATGGTTCCAAAATGTATTGCGATGATGAATGGAAGTAGGAATTCCGATAGCTTTTACGACTGTTTGAAAATGTGTTTCTAAGAGTTTTTGATAGGGGAGATGATAAAAAGCACGGCATCTCTTACCAATCCTGAATGCTTTTAAATAAGTTTTTATATATTCTGGAAATAGGATGATACTCATCATTGCAGTTCCAAAACTATAGAGTGTGATTTTGCCATTTCCCAGTAGGATAAATTGAAGCGTACCTTCTTGTTCAGAACTGGTTCCAACATTAAAGAGGACATGAAAGATATCGTGTGTTTCATGGTAAGGAATCATTTTATAATTGTTGGTGTGAAGGAATATTCCTAGTTTTTTTCCTAAACTTTCTGTCGGAAGGTTCAACAGATATTGTTTCGAAATTTGCCATTTCTCCTTCTTTTTATTACTGTATTTGTCATATAACGGTTGGATGTTTTTTTGTAGCCAAATGGCTATTTTTCTTCTTTTTGCTATTTTTATCTCTAATTATTTAAAAGTACTTTGAATTACAAAGTAAGTTGGTAAAAAAAATTAAGAACGTAGATTTAGTAAGTTTTCTAGTGCATCTAAATGTTTTGTAAACGCTTCTTTTCCTATAACAGTAGCCTGATAAGTGGTATTCGGTTTTTTCCCGATAAATTGTTTCATAACAATGAGGTATTTATTTTTTTCTAAAGCCGTAATATGACTTGCCAAATTTCCATCGGTTACATTAAGTGTCTGTTTTAAGGTTTTGAAATCAACTTTTTCATTCACCATCAAAACGGACATCACCCCAAGTCTGACTCTGTTTTCGAAATGTTTGTTTAAGCCTTCAATCATACTAGTTTCTGTCGTATTTATAATACATCAACCCGCCATAAATAATATGAAGAATCCCAAAACCAAGTGCCCAAAAAAGTAAGCCATATCCCAAAAAATAGGAATTCAATAAGCCCAAAACTAATTGACTAATTCCTAGATAGCGAATATCTGAAAGTGTGTGATGACTGGCATTTATACAGGCTAAGCCATAGAAAACCAATGTAGCAGGGGCTACCCAAACCAAAGCACCGTGATACATGAGTAATAAACAGAAAATTCCTCCAACAATCAACGGAATGAGCATATTGATTAACAGCTTCTTTGAAGTGTTATTCCATACCATTCCTTGAGTTTTTTTTGTTTTTAACCAGGTAAAAAGTCCTCCAAAAGAGATGGCTAAAATCAAAATGACTAGGGCTAACCAAAAAAGCTCATGCTTGCTCTCTTCGGTCATAGTAAGGAGCAATTTTCCTGTATTTCTCGATGTATTATTAAGAATATTATAGGCATATCCCGCACCTAAAAGTGCAATGACACCTGCCGAAACGCCCGATAATCCACTCAAAGAGATGAATTTTGAGGAGCGTTCCATGATATTTCTAATTTCGGATAAGTTTTCTAAATGTTGATTTTTTGTCATAAGAAAGAACTTTGAGTTACAAAGTAAATGATAAATTTTGATTTGAGCAAATAAATTATTTGGGTGAATCGTGAAAAACAGGACAATTTTCTTATAAATTTGAGTCTAACTTTCAATAGAAATTCAATGAAAGCAGTCGTTATAGGAGCAACAGGAGCAACTGGATCCGATTTGATAAAAAAATTGTTAAAAGACGATTTTTTTTCAGAAGTAGTCATTTTTGTACGTAGAAAATCAGGATTTGAACATTCAAAGCTTCAAGAATATATTATTGATTATGATCAGATTTCTTCTTATAAGGAAATGATTTCAGGAGCTGTATTTTTCTCCTGTCTAGGAACCACTCTAAAAACGGCAGGAAGTAAAGAGAAACAATGGATTGTAGATTATGATTATCAGTACGAATTTGCTCAGTTGGCAAAGGAGAATAAGGTCACTCATTATATTCTTGTTTCTTCGGCACACGCTTCTGCAAATGCAAGATTTTATTATCCTAGAATGAAAGGACAATTGGAAGAAGCGGTTATAGCGTTAAGATTTGAGAATACAACTATTTTTCGTCCACCGATGCTTTTGAGGAAAGGTAGTGATAGAAAAGGGGAGCTTATAGCCGCAAAAGTAATTCGTTTTTTAAATTCAATAGGATTGTGGAATAGTCAAAGACCACTAGATACTAAGGTTTTGGCTGAAGCTATGATTACCGTATGCAAAAAGGCTTCAAAACCTTTTCAAGTGATTTCTGGTCAAGAGATTAGAAAAATTGTATCCATCTGACAATTAGAGAAGTGATTAGAATGACTAAGCCTAGGAAGAAAATAATTTTTCCGTGTTTTCGGTCATTTTCTTGGTAGGAAAATATTCGTGTTCCGTTGGGTAAAGTTTTTTTTGAAGTCCAAAGAAAATAGCCTGTAATGATCCCAAAAGCTCCTCCTAAAAAGGCTAAAAAATACCCAGCAATTACCCATGGTTTTTGGCTACTCTCAGGTTTTGCTAAATCTTCCATTCTTTGCTTATTCAGTTGAGCCAATAAATGTTCGTCAATCGTTTTTCCCTTTTCTTTCAGGATTTTTTGGGCTAATTGGTAATCAAAAGCACTCCATTCGTCTTTTTTGAGAAGAATTTCATATAATTCGCCCTCAGAAAACTGATACAGATAATGGTTCTTATCTACTTGTTCTATAAGCCTATTGGCTTCGTTTTCTAATAGTTTTTCCGCTTTTTCAAAATCTTCTTGTGGAATCCTAATTTCAATTAAGTTTTGAATAGTATTTCCCGCAAAAGTAACATCAACTATAGGAGCATTGTCTGCCATTTCACAGAGTATTTTATGATCCTCAAGTAGTTTTTTTGTCTCTAAAGCATATTCTAACTTTTGATACTTTCTAAAAATAGGATAATTGGATTCCATTTATGTGAATTTTATAGGTGAGACAAAGGCTGATGATATACTCAAAGATAAGGAAATATGAGCAAGGAGAATCAAGGTTTGGCAAACTATTTATGGGAGTATTTTTCTTGCTTATTTTTTTGAATCAGGCAAGGTGAATTTCCTAAAGTGCTTTCTTACTAAAAAATAAATGCACAAGAATTATTCATTGGCCAAAACAGTTTCTAGTTTATTGGATTGAAACATCGCCACGGGTGAAATCACTTTTTCGTTTAAGGGTAGATTATTGCCATATCTTTTTTTCATCAACTTTTTTACGGTCTTATGGCTTAAATCAAAATCGGAGAGTTTTTCAAGTTGTCCAATTTCAATATCTGTGGCTTCTTTATAAATTTTCCAAACAAGCTCTGAGCAATAAATTTTCTTATCCGACCATTCAAAATAGATATCATAAGGCTTTCCAAGAAATTTTTCACCAATTTTTTTCATCTTACCTAACACCTTAGGACTTAATGCTCGATCGGCATTTTTGAGTCTTTTTATTACAAAGTGTTTGTTTTTTCCACGTTTAATCCACTTTTGGATGGGTGTAAGCTTCACAGGCTGAACAGCTTCATAAACATAAAAGCGTCCCTTTTTCATGAAAATAATCCCCATGTGACTATACTTTGAATTTGTAGCCAATTGTATTGCCTTACTTTGATTAGACAGAGAGGTTTGAAAAATGAGATCACCATTCTTTATTGTTTTTTCTAATTCCAAAGAAGAAAATGAGGCGGTTTCACCTTTTGAACCTGTAGAAAGGAGGGATGTAATATTTGCTTGGTAACCAAAAAAAATAAGGAAGCTGATGGCAAGAATTGTAAAGAGTATTTTTTTCATTTTGTTTTAGCAGTTAAGATTTTTATTTCACGATTTATGATCTGGCTAATTTCATCCGCTTTATCTACAATCATAAAATGTGTTCCTTTGTTGATGAGTTCTTGATTTTCACCTTTATGAGAAGGAAGTAATAGATCATTTGTTCCTCCAATTTTAAGAACTGGAGTTGATATTTTTTCGTCATTCTTCCAATTCATCAATTCATTTATTGCCCATTTTGCAAAACTTTGATCAGTATCGTTTAAAATCTGATTCAGTAAACTTCTATTTTTTGCACCGAATACCCAATTTGCAACAATGCGTGGCGGGTCAAAAAGAGATTCAGGTATAATTTTGAATATTTTTGTCTTTCCGATAATTCGATATATTTTCCTTAATTCTTTTTTTGTTTCAACTGAAGAAATCAGAATCGTCAATTTCGGTTTAAGTATTTTGCTGATTTCAACGGCAATTAAACCTCCAAAACTCACCCCCAGAATACCAAAATTCTCTTCCGTATTAATAAGTTTTGAAAACCTTAGCGAGTAATCTTCTATTGTTTCGTTTTTTAAAGGCTCAATCCATTCAATTGGAAAAAGAGTATATTCTAGAGTTAGAAATTCAAAAACCCTTTTATCCGCTCCTAGTCCACTAATTCCATATAGTTTCATTTATATTTTTTTCTGATAATCAACAATGGGATCTGATTCGAATTTGAAGAATCAATCGATACGTTAAAATTACGCACTTTATTAATTCTTTGTGGCTCTTCAATACATAGGTGTCATTAGTGTTTTTATTCAGTAATTAGCTTTGTCAAATCCCACAGTTTTTCTGTAAACACTTGGGGCTATTTCTGTGTGTTTCTTAAAAAATCTACTAAAATAGAAAGGATCTTCATATCCAAGTTCAAATGCTATTTCTTCTACCGATTTGGAAGATAGGTATAGTTCTCTCTTCGCCTCAATAATGATGCGTTCAGCAATTAAAGTCGATAATGTTTTATTAAAGTATTTCTTTGTGATTTTTGCGAGTGAATTTGGAGTGAGATGAAGTAATTCTGCATATTCTTTCGGCTGATGTTTCTTTTTATAATATTGCTCAATATAATTTTTTAATTTTTGTGTAATAAATCGATCTTCACTCAATTCATCTGTTGTGATAATAGGATTTTGTTCTTTCTTGAGTCTAGAAATGTTAATTAAAAATATTTTTAGATGCGAAATAATAGCTTCATTATACGCCAAATTATTTTGCTGTATATCTTCAATAATTTCTTGTACTATCCAGTCTAACTTCTTAAAATAGGAGTCATTTATTTTTATAATAGGTGTATCATATATATTATTGAATAAAACACCATCACAAGCAATTTCTTTATGGTGTTTGTAAATACAAAAGAAATCAGAATGGAAGTTAATTATTATTCCCGAAGTTTTTTTTAAGCTTTTAAACATAAAAGGTTGGTAGGGTGAAAAAGAGAATAAATCATTTTTTTTATAACTATATTCTTTGTCTTCTATGAGCGCATTTCCTTCGCCTGATTTTATCCATATTAGGGAATAATAATTTAATCTTTGAATATGGTCTAAATGGCGAATGCTTTCAAATTTATAAAGTTTGAAAGCAAGCTCGCCAGTTTGAGAATTTACTAAGGTGTAAGTTTCTTGATCAATCATAATCTTCTGTCTCTTTCTTCAATTGGTATATAATACCATTTATGATGTTAATTAACTCATTAGTATGATTCTATGCATTACATCATATTTGTTGAACTATAATTGTCCATATTTTACAATTCTTTTGCTAACGGAAAATCAATTTCAACTTGAGTCAAATTATGTAAATAATTCATTGCAATTTTATCACTAATTTGCAAAATTAAATCTACTAAATTTTCTTTAGTATATCCTTGTGTATAGAATGATTCAACCAATTGATGGTCAATTTTTCCTTTTTGTCTGGTGATTGCACTTGTTATTTCTACTAATGATTGGAGCTTCGTATTGCTACTTTTAGCTAATCTGAACCCTATTATCTCTTCATCACTGAAACCGTTCATTTTTCCTAAAACAGTATGCGCACTTTGACAATATTTACATTCGTTTATCTGACTAACGACCAGGTTAATTACTTCTTTTTCTTTATTAGAGAAAGAGCTCTTTGTATTCTGAAATTCTAAATACTTTTTTAAGCCATTCTCAGAATGTGCCATTGCTGCGTATAAATTAGGTACAAAGCCTAATGTTTTATTGAGGTTATCAAAAATTATCTGATTAGTTTCTGAAACTTCTTCTTTTTTGGGAACGTTAAAATTTGTCATTTTATTTCTTTTAAAGTTATGTCATTATTGACTTTACAAATTTATATTCCAATAATCCTATATAGAATAGACAGATTATTCATTTGAATGGACATTTTTATCAAAATACTTTCTGTGAGCTATCCAAGTCTTTTTTTAAGGGTTTTAATTGTGCCGTTTGATATTCGACAAGGAGGTATTATATCATTTACGGTGTTAATTTATTCACTGTTTCCCCCCCTTTGAAGGGGGAAAGGGGGATGTTACACCAAGTAAATGCACTCGAAAAAGAGGCTAAAATTTATGGGTATATTTACACCTTAAATGGTATTATTGAAATTTTTCAATCAATTCCTCAATTTTCTTTCTTGATTTCCAATTTTTTATTTCCTTTTCTCTCAAAGTTGCCATTTTTTTAGACGGAAATTCTTGAACAAACACAATGATCCAGTCATTTGCACGTCCCGTAAATCCTTTGTGATTTGTGTTATGTCGCCTAAGTCTTTCTGTAGGGTTTGGGTGCACCCGATATAGAATTTATTAATTGACTTAGAAAATAGGATATAAACATAGAACATAATCAAATATTTTGAAAATTATAAAAACATAAAAAAACCTCAGTATAGGAATATACTAAGGTTTTTTGTGCTTTAAAAAAGCGGTCTGGACGGGACTCGAACCCGCGACCACTCCCGATGATAATCGGGATATTCTAACCAACTGAACTACCAGTATGAAATTTAAAAACATAAAAAAACCTCAGTATAGGAATATACTAAGGTTTTTTGTGCTTTAAAAAAGCGGTCTGGACGGGACTCGAACCCGCGACCCCCTGCG